>JAOTYQ010000034.1 GCA_029861725.1 Acidimicrobiia bacterium
CGCCGGCGGAGGCGGCCGCGTCGACGCCGTCATCGATGCCGCCAACGGTCACGGGCTGGCCATGCTCTTCACCGGCGAGCGCCAGTTCCGGCACTGACCCGACCGCGGCGCGAGGGCCACCCGTCGGGGCAGGAAGAACCGAGAGAGAAAGCAGGAAGGGATCGATGGCAGCGCAGTTGATGCCCGGTCAGCCCGTGGCCGACGAGGTGCTGGCCGCCGTGGCCGAGCGAGTCGGCGAGATGGCGGCGGTCGGGGTGACGCCCGGGCTTGGCACGATCCTCGTTGGCGACGACGGCCCGAGCGCGAGCTACGTGTCCCGCAAGCACGAGGCGTGCGAAGCGAACGGGCTGCGATCCTTCCACGCCGAGATCCCGGCCGACGCCGGCCAGGACGCCCTGATGGCGGCAGTGGCCGAGTTCAATGCCAACCCGGAGATCGACGGCTACCTGATCCAGCACCCCGTGCCCGACGGCTTCGACTTCAACACCGCGCTGGGCGCGATGGACCCCGCCAAGGATGCCGATGGGCTCCACCCGACCAATCTCGGCAAGCTGGTGCTCCAGGAGGACGGACCGGTGCCCTGCACCCCGGCGGGGATCCAGGCGATGCTCGTCCACTACGGGATCGAGGTCGCCGGGCGCCACGTCGTCATCGTCGGTCGGGGCCCCACCCTCGGCCGGCCGCTGGCCTTGCTGCTGTCCAACAAGGGTGCTGGGGCCGATGCAGCGGTCACGGTGGTCCACAGCCGGGTCCCCGATCTCGCCGCCTACACGAAGCGGGCCGACGTGCTGATCGGGGCGGTCGGTCAACCGAACCTCATCACCCCGGAGATGGTGAGGCCCGGCGCGGTCGTCGTGAGCGGCGGGATCACCTGGGAGGGTCGCAAGCTGCTCCCCGACGTCGACGAGTCGGTCGGCGAGGTCGCTTCGTGGATAACGCCACGCCTCGGCGGTGTCGGACCGACGACGGTGGCGATGCTGCTCCGCAATACGGTCGCCGCGGCCGAGCGCCGCATGCGGCGCTGAGGCCGGCAGCAGCCACCGACCCCACCTTCGCTGTCACACCTCCGCTCTAGTGTGGGTACCAGCGATACGTTGCTGATCCGCCGCCGGTCGTGAGGCATCGGCTCGGGCCCCGGTTCTGGGTGCCTCCGAGTCGAGCCGTCGCGGCCACGTCGACCCTGCCGTTGCGCCAGCAACTGCGGGCCGGCCAGGGCGCGGCCCTCGTTGAGCCAGACGCCAGGTTCCCCCGTTCGGCGCTCGTCGGAGCGCCGAACCAGCACCCGACGAATCCGGAAGGACAGAGACAGCAATGGTGAACGTATTAGTGGCGACAAAGGAGCGGCAGGGCGATCGGCACGACGACTACTCGTGGGCGGTCGAGGGCGAGTTGGTCTACGTGCCGGCCGACGCCTGCGACTGCCCGGGCTGTGGCTGCCGCCGCGGCTTCGCCGGTATGGCGAGCAGTCGGGCAACCACGACTGCGCTGGTGGTCGAGCGCCACGACCTCGCCCTGCCCGACCTCAGCAACGCCCTGTCGGATTGCCTGGAGCGCCAGGGCTGGCTCTCGGGTGAGTGGACCACCGACGACGAGGAGCTGTTTCGGCTCCTGTTCCAACGCCTGCTGGTGTCGGCCTCGCACTTCCCGATCGGCTCGATCATCGAGCGCGACGGTCACCTGCTCCGGCGTCGGGCCCAGACCGAGCCGCTCGAGGTGCCGGGCCTCTCCTGACTGCGCCGCCCGTCCGGTTCAGGCGATCCCGAGATACTCGGCCGCCGCGTCCACCCGCCGGGCCACCGAGTCGCGATACTCGTCGAGGTCGAGCTCCTCGTCCTGCGAACCCTGCTGGCCGTTGAGGTAGCGGGCGTAGACGCCTTCGCCGATGCAGGCGAGCCGCCACGCGGCGAAGCCCCGATAGTAATCGACGAGGTCGAGGTCGATCCGCATCTCCTCGGCATAGCGGCCGGCGAGCTCCTCGACGGGCAGGAAGCCCTCGAGGCCGGTCGTCTCGTTGTCGCCTCCGGCGTCCGGGTTGGCGGGATCGTGCCAGTAACCCATGAGCCCTGCGAGGTCGGCCAGCGGGTCGCCGAGGGTGCAGAGCTCCCAGTCGAGCACGCCGACCACCGGTCCGCTCGGGTCCATCATGCAGTTCGACAGGCGATAGTCGCCGTGGGCGATCGTCGTTCTCGCCTGTTCGGGCAGTCGAGCCGCCAGCGTGTCGCGGACCCGGTCGATCAGCGGGATCTCCCTGGTCTTCGATTGCTCGAATTGCCCCGACCAGCGCTTGAGCTGGCGCTCGATGTACCCGCTTCGCTTGGCCAGGTCGCCGAGGCCGACCTTGTCGATGTCGACCCGATGCAGGGCACACAGGGTATCGATCAGCTCGATCGACATCCGGCGGCGAACCTCAGCGGAGAGCGTTCGCCCGATCTCGACGTCGCGAACGACGACGCCGTCGAGGAAGTGCATCACGTAGAAGTCCCGCTCGTTCACCGCCGGGTCCTGGCAGAGCCCGACCATCTCCGGGACCGGAACCGGCGAGTCTCGCAGCGATGCCATGAGCCGGTGCTCGCGAGCCATGTCGTGAGCGCTCGGTAGCAGCTTCCCCATCGGCGGGCGGCGCAACACGAATCGGCGCCCGTCGGCGTCGGTGACCGTGTAGGTCATGTTCGAGCGGCCACCGGCGATCAGCTCGAACGTCAGCGGGGCCTCGATCTCGGTTCGCTCGGCCAACCAGCCGGTCACGTTGTCGCTGTCGATGCCCTCGATGTCTGGGGTGTCGGTGGAGGAGCTGCTCATCGGTGTTCATCTTGGCATCATCGTCGGCGCGGAGGCGAAGGCTGGACCGACCGGCGATTCCCGAGTGCGGCCGAGGTGTCGTTGCCCGCCACCGACCCGGGCGAGCACACTGGCTCGATGCCAGGCACGACACCCTCGACCTTCGTCGATCTGATCGATCTGACGCCCCGCGCCGTGGCGGAGGGAGCGCCGGCGAGTTTCGAGGGCCCTCCGTCGCCCGAGCGGGGTGGTCGTGTGTACGGCGGCCAGTTCCTGGCACAAGCGGTGGTGGCCGCCTACCGCACGCTCACCTCGGAACGCCGCATCCACTCGCTGCACGCGTACTTCCTCCGCCAGGGGGACGTCGACGAGTCGACCTCGTGGCAGGTCGACGGCCGACGCGATGGTCGCTCTTTCGCCACCCGTACCGTCGTCGGCTCCCAGCAGGGGCGAGAGGTCTTCTGGTTGATGGCGTCGTTCCACACACCGGAGGAGGGGCTCGACTACCTGCCGGGGCCCGAGTTCGACCTCGATGCGGTCCCGTCAGCGGATGACGTGTCGCTGACCTACGTCGACTACAGCCGCTCCAATCCAGATCACGATCCCGAGAGCTGGTTCGGTCAGGATCGGCCGATGGACATTCGCTACGTCAACCCGCCGACCGAGCCGGAGGGAACGCCGGTCCTCGAGCCGCAGCTCACCTGGTCACGGGTGGACGGCCCGGTTCCCGACGATCCGGTCGTCTGGGACGCCGGTCTCGCCTACCTCGCCGACGCCACCCTCGTCGACCACGTGACCCTCCCGCACGGCCACCGCTGGCACGATGCCCGCCTCACCGGCGCCAGCCTCGATCACGCGATGTGGTTTCACCGCTCGGCACGACCCGACGAGTGGCTCCTCCTCGACCAGCGGGTCGAGGCGACCAGCGGGGCGCGGGGGTTGGCCACCGGCCGCTTCTACACCGCGTCGGGCCAACTGGTCGCCACCTGCGGGCAGGAAGGCCTGATGCGATGGCGGCGCTGATGCGATGGACGTTCTGATGCGATGGACGCCCTGAGTCGGTTCACTGCACGGCGACCATCGCAGCGAGGACCATCGCCAGTATGCCGGTTGTCAGGACTGCGACGAGCAGGAGGAGGTATAGCTCGCTGCGCCGCCCGTCGACCTGGCCGAGCCGGGCTTCAGCGTCGCTGGCCGCTCCCTGCTTGCCCGCGTCGTGCCGTGAGCCTGCGGCCGCCGCCGTCTCGCCCGCCTTGGTCGCCGGGACCCTCTCGGTGGCACCCCGGGTCAGGAGATCACCGAAGGCGGGGTCGGGCCCGAGGCCATCGGGAGCAGTGGGCTTGGCGCCAGGCCGGGCGCCGGCCCGGGCCACAGCATGGCGGAGCTCGGTCACGAACGTGGCTGCGTTGTCCGGCCGGTCGCCCGGGTCGCCGGCCATCGACCGCTCGATCAGGTCGGCGATCGGCTGAGGGGTGATCGCGCCCGTGATGTCGCGCTGCTGGTCGTTAGGTTGACGGCCGGACAGCAGACCGAGCAGTGTCGCCGCCAGGCCGTACACGTCGGTGGACGGGTCGGCCGGGCCGGGCTCGATGGTCTCCGGTGCGCCGTAGGGGCTCTGCTCGACAAGGGTTGCGGCGGTGCTCGTCTGCCCGGTCGGCAGGCACATCCCGAAATCCGCGACCCGGGGGAGCAGGAAGTCGGTCAGCAGCACGTTGCCCGGCTTCAGATTGCGATGCACCAGATCGCGTCCATGGACCTCTGACAGGGTGACCGCCACGGGCTCCAGGATGAACGTGGCCTCGCGCCACGACAGCGGCCCGTACCGAGTCATCAGATCGGCCAGAGAGCCCCGGTAGTAGTACGGCATGATCAGGTACGGCTCGCCGTCGGAGGTCGAACCGGTGTCGAAGAGGGGCACGATCCCCGTGTGGCCGGAGAGCTGGCCGGTGATCGCCCGCTCACGGTCGAAGCGCTGGCCGGTATCAGAGCTGAGCTCATCGTGGAGGACCTTGACCGCAACACTCCTCTGGGTCGCGACCTGACGGGCTCGAAACAGGCTCGCAGCCTGACCGGCTCGGAGGAGCTGAAGGTCGACGAGATCGGCGATGGCCAGATCGCGTTCGATCTCGGCCGGACTCCGGCCCGAGGCGCCGAGGGACGCAGCGATCCCTCGGTTGGCGGAAGCTTCTCTCACACATCCATCCCCTGGTGAGTTCTTTGACGGCGGTCGTCGGCCCGTTGCCCTCTATCTTGGCCCATGTCGAGCGGGGACGCCCGCCACTAGGTCAAGGATTGAGGAAAACCCTGCTGGTGATGACCAGGAAACGGCGGCCTGAAGACGAAGGCGACCGCGGTACGCTTCGCCCCGTTCGACCGAAACCCCAATTCGAAGGAGCCGCCGGTGTGAGCAAGCCACCAGTTCGAGTCACCGTCACCGGAGCCGCCGGGCAAATCGGCTACAGCCTGCTGTTCCGCATCGCCAGTGGCGAGATGCTCGGCCTCGACCAACCCGTGATCCTCCAGATGCTTGAGATCACCCCGGCGCTCGGCGCGCTCGAAGGCGTGGCCATGGAGCTCGACGACTGCGCCTTCCCGCTGCTCGCCGGGACGGTGAAGACCGACGACGCCACCGAGGCGTTCGGCGATGCCGATTACGCCCTGCTCGTTGGGGCCATGCCCCGCAAACAGGGCATGGAGCGGGCTGACCTCCTCGAAGCGAACGGCGGTATCTTCGGCCCGCAGGGCAAGGCGATCAACGACTCGGCGGCCAAGGGCGTCAAAGTGCTCGTGGTCGGGAACCCGGCCAATACGAACGCCCTGATCGCGATGAGCAGCGCTGCCGACGTCGACCCTGGTCAGTTCACTGCCATGACCCGCCTCGACCACAACCGTGCGCTCAGCCAGCTGGCGGCCAAGGTCGGTCGCCCCGTCACGGACATCACCAAGATGACCATCTGGGGCAACCACTCGACGACGCAGTACCCCGACCTGTTCCACTGCGAGGTCGGCGGCCGGAACGCAGCCGAGCAGGTCGATGATCAGGACTGGCTGGAGGACGACTTCATTCCCACCGTCGCCAAGCGTGGGGCGGCGATCATCGACGCTCGCGGCGCGTCGTCGGCGGCGTCGGCGGCCAACGCCGCAATCGACCACCTGCGCGACTGGGCCCGCGGTACGCCTGTCGGTGACTGGGTGTCGATGGCGGTCCCGTCCGACGGTTCCTACGATGTGCCCGAGGGCATCATTTCCAGTTTCCCGTGCACGACTGCAAACGGTGACTACACGATCGTCCAGGGACTCGATATCGACGACTTCAGCCGGTCGAGGATCGATGCTTCGATCGCCGAGCTGGTCGACGAGCGTGACACGGTCGCCGATCTCGGGCTGATCTAGCGGCCAACCGGCCGGGGATCGGCCAGGAACTCGGCGGGGGCCCGGTGTCGACAACGGAACCCTTCGGCACCGCTGGCACGGTCCGAGACGGGCCGGTCGTCGTCCTCGCCTACGACGGGATCGCCGCCGACGAGGCCGGCCTCATCGTCCAGATCCTCACCGGGGCCGGCATCGAGGTCATCATCGCCACCGTCGGCACCGACCCGGTGACGAGCTTCCACGGCCGGGTCGTCGCCCACCGAACCGCCGCTGGGCTCGGCACCTGCAAGGCCCTCGTCGTTCCGGGTGGGATGGGAGTCCGTCGAGCTGCCGACGACGAGGCGTTCATCGCCGCCATCGCCCGCCTCGCCGCTGATGCGACCTGGTTGGCGGCCACGTCGACCGGTTCAGTGCTGCTGGCGGCGGCCGGTGTCGTCGACGGCGCCCGGGCCACGACCCATTGGCTCGCGGGGGAGCTGATCACCGATCGCGGCCTCGAACTGGTGCGGGAGTCGTTCGTCGAGCACGGGAGGCTGCTCACGGCTTCGGGCGTCGTCTCGGCCCCCCGGCTCGCGTTCCGGCTCGTCGGGGCGCTCGCCGGGGTCGAGGCCGAGGCGAAGGCCCGGTCGCAGTTCCGCCGACCACCTACCACCGATCCTCGCTACGTCCGCCTGCCGCGAGGGTGGCGCCGCTGGTTCGGGTCGAAACGGCTGGGGGGCATCGACCATCCGATGGACCCGTCGGGTTCGGCCGAGATCGTCTTCCTCGACCTCGACCTCGACGACAACGGCTCCGACGGGCGCGGTCGGTGAGCCGTCGGTTCGAGTCGGCCTGCTGCTACTTCAGGAACTTGCTGGTCGTGTTGTCGGCGAGGAGCTTGCCGCCGGTCTGGCGGGTGGGGCAGTAGAACACGGTGTAGCGGCGATACTCGACGGTCCGGATCGTGTCGTCGCAGTCGAGGCACGGCTCGCCGCTGCGATTGTGGACCTTCGATGGCCGATCGACGCTCTTGCCGATGTCGTCGAGGGTGCGCTCGTGGTCGGTCGCTCGCTTGAGCACCTCGCCGATCGTGGCGTGGAGCCGGTCGATCTCGTCGTCGGTGAGCTTGGCGGCGTTGGCGAAGGGAGAGATCGCGGCCTCGTAGCAGATCTCGTTCGCCAGCATCCGACCGAGGCCGGCGATGGCCTGCTGGTCTCGCAACAGGCCGTGGATCCGCTTCGAGTTCGCGCCCAGCAGCGCCGCCAGCTCCGCTCGGTCGAGCCCGTCGGCCTCCGGACCGAGCCCGGTCAACGGCTCTTGACCGAGCGGGTCACCCGCCACCGCCCAGACGCCGGCCTTGCGCTCGGTCCCGGCCTCGGTCAGTAGCCATGCCTCTTCGACCCCGGATGCGGTGCCGTCGAAGACCCAGCGGGCGAGGCCGAGCTTCGGCTTCTTCGTCCGCTTCGGGTCGAGCCGGAGACGTCCGCCCTGCATCAGGTGGACGACGTGCGAGAGATCGTTCTCGAATCGCAGCAGCAGGTACTTCGCTCGCCGCTCGATCGACACCAGCTTCGTCCCGACCGTGGCGTCGACCGGCGGGTCGAACGTCTTCAACGCGGCGAAGTTGAGCAGCTCGAACTTGGTGAGCGTGGCTCCGGCGAGCGCAGCCGTCATCCGCTCGGCGTGGGCCTGGACCTCGGGCATCTCCGGCATGATCAAACGCTACCGGCGCCCGTCCTCCGGGTACAGGGGTGCCAGGCCCCGCATCATGTCCAGGGAACGAGGTCCGGGGTCAGAATCGCGTGCGGGCGCGAAGGGCGGCGAGCCGATCGTCGATGTCGTTGAGTGCCTTCTGGTGTCCGAGCAGGGCCCCCGCCGAGCCCGACAGCTGGAGCCGGCCGTCGAGGAACGCCCGCTGGGCGCTGGTCCGCCCGTTGGCGATCTCGATGGCGAGCCCGTGGTCCATCGTCATTGTCACCGATACCGCCTCCACGCCCCGCTCGGCGCCGACCTGGTGAGGGCCGAGAATCAGCTGGTGCTCGCGATCGCCCTCTGGACCGCCGGTGACCACGAAGCCCACCCGGAGTTCGATGTCGAGCGGCGGGAGGTCGGCGAGGGCGGCGTTGGCGGCGGCTAGCCACCGATCGCTGAGGTAGGGGATCAGGTCGTCGGCGCCAGCGTGATCGCCGGATCGGTCGCCCTCGGTGGCGGCTGCGCCGGTCATGCCGCCCGTTCCAGGTGGTCCCGGAGCTCGTCCCGCCGATCCAGCTCCGCCTGCATCGGGGCCACGATCAGCTCGCCCGACACCTCCGCCATCGCCTTCTCGGCCCGGCGGCGCACCGCCCGAGCCCGGCGTCGGCCCCCGACGGCGGCCAGGTTGCGGGCGACGACGGCGAGCAGGAAGCCGATGGCGGCGCCGCCGATGAGCAGACAGGTCGGGATCGGCAACCCCCGGTAGTCGGGGGTGGGGACGTCGGGGAGTCGGAGGTAGGCCCCGAAGGCGAGCAACGCCAGCCAGACGGCACCGACGACGGCGGCGGCAGCCAGCGTGAGCTGGAGGGCGTTGATCGCGTGCCACCATCGGGGCGACCGCTTGACCTCGGCCCCCCTGACGGCGCCGGTGACGGCCCGTTCCATGTGATCCTTGAGCACGGCGGGGTCGGGTGTCGACGCGGCCCGGAGCAGCTCTGGCCACGGATCGGGCATCGACGCCGTGACCTCGCGGACGGCGTCGCGCACCGCTCCTTCGGTCCGGGCCCGCTGCACTCCGGACGGCTCGGGGAGCGACGCCCTCCCGCCGGAGCCTTGGCCGAGGTGGAGGCGCCGGAGAGGGTGCGGTCGGAGCGACCGGACCCACCGGGTGAACGGCCACCCGATCCGGACGTTGGCGTCGCGACGGTGCCCGGCTGCCACCGCGTCACAGACCGCGTCGAGGCCCGACGCCGCGACCAGCTCGCTCGCCAGCTCCCGAGCAACTCGATCCGGGACCTCGCTGGTTCCCTCGTCCGGTCCGAGCTCGATCAAGAGCTCGCCGGCCACCGAGCGGATGTCGGCCTGCAAGCGCTCCACCATCGCCCGGCGCTCGGCCACCGTCTCCCCCAGCAGTCCCCGGAGCTCCTCCACCCCGGTCCCGGTGCTGGTCGACGTGGCGACGATCGAGGTACCGGTCAACCCGTCGTCGGCCAGCAGCTTCGCCAGATCGGTTCGGCACGCCTCGACGTCGCGTCCGGTGAGCTGGTCGACCTTGTTGAGCACCATCGCGGTGACCGCGCCGTGCTGACTGAGCTGACGGAGGTAGGTGTGCATCGCCTTGTCGCCGTACTTCTCGGCGTCGGTCACCCACACGAGCAGGTCGGCGTGTTCGGCGATGCGCTCCATCTCCTCGCGGTTCGCCAGCTCGATCGAGTCGTGGTCGGGCACGTCGAGAAGGATCAAGCCGTCGAGCTGTTCACCGCGGCCGCCGGAGATAGAGGCGACCTGGTGACGGTTGACGACCCGCAACCAGTCGAGGAGCGGCTGCGGGTCCTCGTCGCCCCAGTAGCAGGCGAGCGTGCTCGAGGTCGTTGGTCGCCGGATCCCGGT
This sequence comes from Acidimicrobiia bacterium, assembly GCA_029861725.1. Taxonomy (GTDB): domain Bacteria; phylum Actinomycetota; class Acidimicrobiia; order Acidimicrobiales; family SZUA-35; genus CADEDH01. The sequence goes on from JAOTYQ010000034.1 coordinate 9,712, forward strand.
GGTGGCGATCTCGCTGCCGACGACAGCGTTGGTTAGCGACGACTTTCCGCCCCCGGTTGCGCCGAGAAATGCGACCAGGGTATGGGTCGTGCCGTGGCGCATGCGGCCCTCGACCTTGTCGATCACGTGGCGGCCGGTAGCAACCGTCGCACCCCCGAGACGGCCGTCGGCCAGGTCGACGGCAGCGTCGAGGGCGGCGAGCTGGTCGCCGAGGTCGAGGCCTCGAGTGCGATTGAAGATCATCGGACCCGCTCGAACGCAGCGAGGGCGCTGCGCAAGTCGCCGGTGGCCTGCGGCGGACTGACCACGGTCCACAGACGCAACCGGAACCTGTTGGCGTCGACGTCGAGCAGTGCAGCCACCCGGTCGAGCAACAGACGGCGAGCGTCGGACGCCAGCTCTCGCACGGCCTGCTCCCCGAAGATCGCCGTCAGCAGGGTCTGCGAGAGCCCGGCAGTACCGGCGCCGATGGCGATCTCGCCCCCGGTCAACCCCCCCGTCTGGGCGAACAGCACGATCATCAGTGCGACGCCGACGCTGTTGAGGCCGAACGCCAGAACCCGGGCGGTGGTGCGCTTCCCGGCTCCTCGCGCTTGCACGAGCTCCAAGATGTCGTCCTGCCACGCTCGGATCTCGGCACCGATCGCCGAGCGGAACTCGTCGGAGGCTCGCTCCAGCGAGCGGTCGTCGGCCAGCACCTGACGGCCGCCGGGAACGTTGCGCCAGTTCGTCACCGCCATCAGGGCGGCCTTGTCGGCGTGATCGACGAGGAGGCGCTCCAGCGTCGAGGTGATCTCGCCTTGGACCTCGGCGGTGGACCCGGTGCGACCGGTGGCGAAGGCGGTGATCCGGTCTCGCAGCCAGCTGATGCGGCTCTGCACCGCTCGCATCAGCTCGGCGGTACCGATCAACTCCTGCCAGCGATCGAGCACCTCGCCCCGGAGGAGATTGCCGCCGGAGATGTCGGTGCCGAGATCGTTGCGGGCGTCGATGTAGGTCTGCTCCAGCGAGAGCCGCAGCTCGGCGGCCGCCGCGTTCTGCTCCTCACCGGCGACGGCTACCCCCTCGACACGGGGGAGGATGCTGTTCAGCGCGCCGGTGAGTGTCCGGGCGACGACCTCGGCCCGCTTCTCGGCGTCGGTAGCCAGCGTGTCGAGCAGGGTGCGGATCCCGGCGACGGCGGCCGGCGGCAACCGCCCATCGGTTCCTTCGACCTGCTCGATCGGGAACACGGCAACGCCGTCGAGCCCGGCACCGTCGAGCATCGAGGTGAAGTGGGCGACGATCTCGCCGGTGGCGCCGCCTGGGATTCGATTGATGATCACCGCGAGTGAGGTGCCGCGGGCCTGGGCTTGGCGGAGGAACTCCCAGGGCACGGCATCGGCGTAGCGGACCGCGGTCGTGGCGAACAGCCACAGGTCGGCCGCCGCCAGCAGCTGGGTCGCCAAGACCCGATTGGCCTCTTCGACGGAGTCGATGTCTGGGGCGTCGATCAGCGCCAGCCCGGTTGGGAGCGACGCGGCGGTCACCATCCGCAGCACGTTGCCGACGACCGTCCCGGCCTCGGCGCGATCGGCCGTGACCCTGGCGAGGTCGGGGAGCACGTCGCTCCCGGCGAACCAGGTCAGATCGCTCGGGTGGCACACGAGAACCGGGGCCCTCGTCGTTGGCCTGAGGACACCGGCGGGCGTGACGTCCGACCCGATGAGGGTGTTCGTGATCGTCGACTTGCCCGAGCCGGTGGAGCCACCGAGAACTGCCAGGACCGGAGCGTCCAACCGTTTGAGCCGAGGGATGAGGTAGTCGCCGATCTGGTCGGTGAGCTCGTCTCTGGTCGCCCTTGCCTCGGCCGCCAGGTTGAGATCCAGCTTGAGCCCGGTCGATGACAGGGCGTCGGCCAGGCCTTCCAATGCGTCGATGATGGCTATGGCTGCTGGCTCGCCCATCAAGCCCTCAGGCTAGGCTGGGAATGTCACCGATTTGTGATGAGCCATACCGTGGAGCAGCCGTTAGCGTCAACATCGTTCGGCGCGGCTCGGCCGAGAAAAACCACCCATGGCCATGCTTGCACTGTCAGGTAGTCTTGAGCACAATCGAGGAGGGACCGTACAGCCTGCGTTTCAGGCTGTTGCCGCGTCTCGCTACTCGAACTAGATCGCAGGTCGGCGGGGGGTCCAGTCGCCCGGGTCCCTCGTCGGCCTGCTCCGCGTTGCGCCCGGCTGCGGTGCCCAGGTCTCACTGAACGTAGTCAGAGATACACGCAACGTGCTTCACCCATCCCGCGTCGAGCGCCGACACAACGCCCCGCCGAGCGCCGGACAGAGGGTCTCGCCCGGCCAGAGCTCTGCCGTTGCGATCGACCGCCCTTGGAGCGAGGAGCACCGCCTCGTTGCGAGCTGTTCGACGACCCGGGGACCGCTCGTCGTCGCCACCCAGGTCGGTCACTACGTGCCGACGACGGGCGCCGATCACGCCGCCTTCCAGGCGGTGGTGGCAGACCGTACCGGAGAGCCCGTCGTCATCAGCGACAACGAGATCTCGATGCCGGCCGAGGGCTGGGAGCTCCGCACGTCGGGTCTGTGGGCCGACCACATCTGCGAGACACCGATGGAACACTGGAGCTACGGCCTCGAGGCGTTCGCCTTGCGGATCGAGGATCCGACCGAGCTACTGGGCCGAGGCTACGGGGAGCGAGTGCCGCTCGGTTGGGAGCTGGAGTTCGAGGCGACCGACGAGCCCGTGGTCGCCAGCGGCGAGGCCTATGCCCAGTCGGGGACGCTCCACGGTCTGCTGTTGCTCGCCGACGGTGAGGTCGAGGTCGAGGGACCGGCCTTGCGGTCGCACCGCTGGGGCGCTGGCACCCATCCGCCCGGCCCGCTCGGCGGTGTCGCCCTTCCCACCCCGATCGAGGTCTGGTGGGTCGAAGCCGTGTGAGTCGGCCACAACGAGACGAGGGCCGACTCGCGCACTGTTCGGCGGATTGGTCGGCGTGTCGGATCAGTCGACCGGGCCGGCGACGATGCCTTTGTCGTGAAGGAGGCCGACGTCGTGCTCGCTCAGGCCGATCTCCTGGAGCAAAACCTCGTCGGTGTGCTGGCCGAGCTTGGGCGCCGGCTCGGGCGGGCTGCGGTCGATCCGGTGGAAGTCGAGCGGGGTTCGAGGCGCCAGCACCCGCCCGACGCCGGGTTGATCGACCATTGCGAACATCGGATTGTCGGTCGAGCATCGGGAATCCTCCTCGACCAGCTGGCGGAACGTCTGGTAAGGCCCCCAGCACACACCGTGGTCGTCAAAGATCGCTCGCAGGTCGTCGAGGTCGTGCCGAGCGATGAACGGGGCGATGAACGAGGCCACGGCGTCCCGGGCATCCCACCGGTCGCCCTCCTTGCTCAGGTCGAGGCCGAGCGCCTTCTCGATCGCCGGCAGGTGCTCGCTGATCTCGGTCGCATCGACCAGGCTCTGCCACTGCCGCCCGCTGATCGCGACCACCATGACCCGCCGTCCGTCGCGGGTGGGGAAGTCTCGGCCGAACGCCCCATAGAGGTCGTTGCCAACCGGCACCCGGTCCTCCCGCATGAGCTGCGCCTGGGCCAGATAGCCAAGGTTGGAGACCATGGCGAACGCCACGTCGGTCAGCGAGATCTTCACCAGCTGACCGACCCCGGTCCGCGTGCGGTAGCGCTCGGCCGCCAGGAGGCCGAGCGCCGTGGTCAACCCGGTGGCGGTGTCCCACGCCGGAAGGACGTGATTGGTCGGCATCCGCGAGCCCGAGGGCCCGGTGGCCATGGCGAAACCCGACGCCGGATTGACGGTGTAGTCGACGGCGGTCGACTCATCCGGGTTGCCGATGATGTTCATGTAGATCAGATCGTCGCGGTGAGCTCGGAGGGTCTCGTCGCTCAACCAACCGGCCTCGGGGAAGTTCGACAGGAAGATCCCACCGTCGGGTCCGGGGGCGGTGATCAGCTCGGTGATCAGCTCTCGTCCTTCGGGACTGCGGAGGTCGACCTGGATCGATCGCTTCGCCTTGTTGAGGCCCGTCCAGAAGAGGCTGACCCCCTCATCGGTGACCGGCCATCGGTGGTAGTCGAGACCGCCGCCGAGGTTGTCGAACCGGATGACGTCGGCCCCGAGCTGGGCCAGCGTCATGCCTCCGAGTGGGGCGGCGACGAACGCCGAGCCCTCGACGATGCGAAGACCTTGCAGGACGGGCGTCATCGGTGCTCCTTTGCCAGTCGATATGACCTCGACGGTAGCGACCGCTCGCCCGGCGCGCGCCGCGACCCGATCGGGGGCGCCGCCCCGGAGCTCAGGAGCCGGTGTAGTTCGGCTCGCGCTTCTCCAAGAACGCGGCAACGCTCTCCTGGTGATCGTCGCTGGCGAGCAGCTCGCCGAGCGTCGTCGCCAGGTAGGAGCGCAGCTCGTCACCTCGACCGGCGCGGGCCAACCGGAGGGCGTTCTTGGCCGCCGCCACCGCCAGCGGCGCGTTGACCGTGATCCGCTGCGCCAGTGCGCGGGCGGCCGGGATGAGGTCCTCATTGGTCACGACCTGTGAGACGAGACCGAGCTCGAGCGCCAGGTCGGCGTCGATCATGTCCCCGGTGAGGAGGATCTCGGCCGCCGCGGCCGGACCGACGATCCGGGGCAGCAGCTCGAAGCTGTCGTGGCCGGCGACGATCGCCCGCTTCACGAACATCTCGGAGAAGCGGGCTTCGGTCGAGGCGATCCGGACGTCGGCCAAGAGGGCGAGCTCCATGCCGTAGCCGACGGCGGCCCCGTTGACGGCAGCGATGATCGGCGTGGTCGACCGCAGCATCGGAGCGCTCGGCACCTCCAGCTCCCCCGAGGCGATCCGACGTGAGAGCTCGGCCGCACCCTCGCCGAGGAGCTCCTTCACGTCGTCGCCGGTGCAGAACCCTCTGCCGTTCCCGGTCCAGATGATCGCGCCGACATCCGGGTCCCGGTCAGCCTCGATGAAATAGTGGGTCAGCAGCCGGTACGCCTCGTAGTTCAGCGAGTTGTAGCGCTCGGGGCGATTGGTGGTGATCGTCGCGATCCGGTCGCTGACCTCGTAGAGGATCTCGTCGTTCGCGGGCGGGGCATCGGTGCTCGTGCTCATCGAGCCAGTGTGCGTCGCGGGGAGTCGCTGTGGAAAACTCGACCTCCATGGCCGACCAGAACACCAAGACCGCCGACGCCGATGCCGCACCGAAGAAGAAGCGGCGTCCGCAGCGTCCGCAGGCGTACTACGACGAGATCAAGGAGCGGTTCGCCGCCGAGCGGGACATCCGGCTCGATTACCGCCCGCCGGGAACCGACCAGTACATGGAGGCCACCGGCGACTATGCCCACTACGAGATCGACCCCTATGCCGACGAGACCATCGAGCGCGATCCGATCACCGACACCGTCGAGGTGCTACTGATCGGCGGCGGGTTCTCGGCTCTGCTGACCTCGGCCCGGCTGCGTGAGGTCGGGGTCGAGAGCATCCGGATCGTCGAGCGCGGAGCCGACGTCGGCGGCACGTGGTACTGGAACCGGTACCCCGGTGTGGCCTGTGACGTCGTCGCCTACGACTACCTTCCGCTGCTCGACGAGATGGGCTACGTGCCGTCCCGGCACTACGCCCGGGGCCCGGAGATTCTCGACCATTGCCGAGCGATCGCCGAGCGCTACGACCTCTACGACCTCGCCGTGTTCCAGACGACGGTCACGTCGACCACTTGGAGCGCCGACGAAGAGCTGTGGCACGTCGCGACCGACCGGGGCGACCTGATGAAGGCCCAGTTCGTCATCTGCGCCAATGGCACCCTGGCCAAGCCGAAACTCGCTCGCATCGAGGGCATGGCCGACTTCGCCGGCCACTCGTTCCATACCTCGCGGTGGGACTACGACTACACCGGCAGCGATCTGTCGAACCTGGCCGACAAGCGGGTGGCCATCATCGGCACCGGCGCCTCGGCGGTCCAGATCATCCCCGAGCTGGGTCGGGTGGCCAAGGAGCTGTACGTGTTCCAACGGACCCCGTCGTCGATCGACATCCGCGACGACTGGGAGACCGATCAAGAGTGGGCCAAGTCGCTCGAGCCAGGATGGCAGGCCAAGCGCCGGGAGAAGGCGCTCAAGATGATGGGCCGGGGTGGCTTCGTGTACGGCGGCTCGAAGTACGACGACCTCTCCCGGGAGGAGAAGATACGCCGGCAGGAGAACGCCAACATCGACGCAATGATGCGGATCCACCGCCGAATCGACGAGGTCGTCGACGACCCGGAGACCGCCGACTCGCTGAAGCCGTGGTACATGCTGATGTGCAAGCGACCGTGCTTCCACAACGAGTACCTGCCGACGTTCAACCTCCCCAACGTCCATCTCGTCGACACCAAGGGTAGAGGTGTCACCCTCATCGACGAGAAGGGACCGACGTTCGACGGCAGGGTGTACGAGGTCGACCTGCTGATCTACGCCACCGGGTTCGAGGTCCAGCAGACCGGGATCTACAACCGGATCGTGGGGGAGCACGGCCTCGACCTCAACGAGAAGTACGCCGAGGGGATCCAGACCCTGTTCGGGATCCACTCCCACGGGTTCCCGAACCTGTTCATCATGGGCGGCTACCAGGCGCCGTTCCAGTTCAACCTGACCGACATGTTGCAGACCCAGGGCGACCACATCGCCGCCTGCATCGCCTACGTCCGCGACAACGGATTCCACACGATCGACCCGACCGCCGCCGCCGAGCAGTGGTGGGTGCAGCAGGTGATCGAGCACCGCGGCAAGACCAACCGGAACAAGGACTGCACCCCCGGGTACTACAACTTCGAGGGTCAGTTCAACCGCCGCCAGGACGGCAACTACAACGCAGGCATCCTGACCTACGTCGAGCACATGTCCGAGATCCGGGAGAACAAGATGGAGGACACGTTCGTCTTCACCACCCGGTAGGTTCGGAGCGTTCGAGATGCAGACGCTGGCCGAGATCGCAGCGCCCTTCGTGGAGCTGGCCCACCGGATCGTGTGGTGCACCGTGGCCACCGTCGACGCCCAGAGCCGGCCGCGCTCGCGCGTTCTGCACCCGCTCTGGTCGTGGGACGGTGAGCGGCTGACCGGCGTGATCGCCACCGGGCCGACCCCGGTGAAGGTCGCCAACCTCGAAGCGAGCCCTTACGTGTCGTGCAACTACTGGTCGCCAGAGCAGGACGTGGCCACCGCGGAGTGCAGGGCGAGGTGGTGCTTCGACGATCAGACCTGCATCGAGACCTGGGATGCCTTCGCCTCGGCTCCCGAGCCGGTCGGCTACGACCCGGCGATCATCCCCCCTTGGAGCGACGGGCCGACGAGCGAAGCGTTCGCCGTGCTGAAGCTCGAGCCGTGGCGGCTCCGAGTGTTCCCCGGATCGGTCCTCCTCGGCCAGGGGGGCGAGGTCCTGAACTGGCGGCGCGCTGGCTGACTACGATGTGACGCGATGAGCAGCTCGGTTGACGTGGCCGTGATCGGTCGAGGACTGATTGGTTCGGCCGCCGGTCGCCACCTCGCCGAGAGCGGCGTCTCGACCGCGCTGGTCGGGCCCGGTGAGCCCGAGGACCGTACGACCAGCCCCGGACCGTTCTCCAGCCACGCCGACGAGGGCCGGATCACGCGTATCGCCGGTCGGACGATGATCTGGTCCGACCTCGCAGCGCGGTCGATCGCCCGCTACCGCGACCTCGAGCTTCGCTCCGGGATCACGTTCCACACGATGACCGGTCTCGCGGTCGCCCTGCCCACCGTCGACGACTGGATCGATGCCGGGCTCATCAACGGAAGCAACATCCGCAAGGTCGAGGCGGACTGGCTCCGGGAGAAGACGGGCATCGCGGTCACCAACGGTCACCCGATCGCCTTCGAGGGCAAGCCGGCGGGCCACATCAACCCGCGCCGACTCGTCGCCGCCCAGTCGAAGCTGGCCGCTCTTGCCGGAGCGACCGTGATCGATCATGCCGTCACCGCCCTCGACCGCACGGAGGGCGGCTTCGAGCTCACCGGCGGGTGGGGATCGCTCACGGCCCGACGCATCTTGCTGGCCACCGGAGCGTTCGGTCGGGGCCTGCTGGAGCAACAGCTGGTGGTCGAGCGCCGAGCGCGATCGGTCGTCATGGGCGAGATGGCCGACCCTGGCGGGATACCCAGCTTGATCCTGGCCGACCCGCCCGACTCCCGGCTCGAGGACATCTACTGGGTGCCGCCGGTGCAGTACCCCGACGGCCGGCTCTGTCTCAAGATCGGCGGCACCGTCGTCGAGGACCGCACCGTCGACAGCGAGGACGAGCTCACCGACTGGTTCCACACCGGCGGCTACGACCTCGAGATCGACGCGCTGCAAACGTCGTTGCGCAGCCTCCTCCCCGACGTCAGTTTCACCTCCTTCACGTCGAGCCCGTGCGTGATCACAGCGACGGCGTCCGACTACCCGTACCTCGGCTACATCGACGACGGAGTGGCGGTCGCCATCGGTGGCAACGGCGCCGCCGCCAAGTCGTCGGACGAGTTGGGCCGGCTGGCGGCATCGCTGTTCTCCGACGACGGTTGGACGGACAGCCTCGACGCCGAGACCTTCGCCCCGCAGCTCCGCTGACGTCGTCGGGCCCCGACGGCCAGGTCCGAGTAGCGCCGAATCTCGGCCGAAACGCTCATGGGTCACCCGGCCCAGCCGAACGAGAGCGTGATGTCGGCCAACCCCACCCGTCTCCGCTTCCGACACCCCGCCAGGATCCGGGCCCTGTGCGGGTTCGTGCTGTTCGTCGTCGTGGTCGTCACCGCCCTGGCGACCGCACCGCCAGCGGGGGCCGCCGCCCGGCTGGCGACGGCTCGCGCGGAGCTGGCGCCGCACGTCGAGGGCAAGGTCAACGGTGGGGCGACCTCGGCCAACGCCCGCTTCATCGTCGACGTCTACCAGCGACTGCTCGGCCGCTCTGCCGACAACGGAGGTCTCGACTTCCACCTCAGCCGGCTCGCTGCGGGCGGCGACCGGAGCCGTCGAGCGCTCGCCTACGGGCTCTTGTTCAGCGCCGAGGGCTCCCGCCAGGAGGTCCGCCGCGCCTACGACGATCTGCTCGGCCGACAGCCCGACACCGCCGGTGAGGACTACTGGACGGCTCACCTCCAGGGCCGAGGCCTGCTCGAGCTCCGGGTGCTGTTGCTGGCCAGCGACGAGTTCCGGACCACCGCCGGCGGCACCGATGACACCTGGCTCGCCGCCGTGTACCTCGAGCTTCTCGGCCGGCAGCCGGACGCTGCTGGCCGGGCCTACTGGCTCGGTCTGCTGGACGCCGGTGTGCCTCGGGTCTTGGTGGCCGCCGGGCTCTACCTGAGCGACGAGGCGCTCGGTCGCCGGGTCGACTCGTACTACGTCGAAGCCGTCGGCCGCACCCCATCGACCGCCGAGCGGAACGGAGCCGTGTCCGCGATCCACCGGGTGGGGGAGCGCGGCCTGCGGGCTCAGCTGTGGGGATCGGACGAAGCCTTCGAGCGGTACTTGCAGGCGGCGCTGTCGTGATCGACGAACCGATGACCGAGCGACTGCTGCCTGCGATGGCCGAGCTGGTCACGCCGATGGCCGGCGTAGCCACCGTGATGGCTGGCCTCCTTGCCACCGTTTTCCTCGTGGCGGCGTCGGTCAAGCTCGCAGCCCCGACGACGACCGCTACCCAGTTCGAACGACTGGGCGTCCCGATACCGGCCGTTGCAGCCCGAATCGTGCCAGCGGTCGAACTGGTCCTGGTGCCGGTTCTGTTCATCGCTCCCCGCGCCGGCGCCGCCGCCTCTCTGGTGCTGCTCACCGCCTTCACTGTCGTCATCGTCGGAGCGGTGCGCGCCGGCATCGACGTGTCCTGCGGTTGTCTCGGCTCGGTCAGCCAAGAGCCGGTCTCTCCGGCGACCGTAGCCCGCAATCTCGTCCTGGTTGCGATGGCACTTGCTGCGCTGCCGGCCCCAGCGCCGGTCATCCCCGATCTCGCCGCCACGGTGACGGCCACGGTTCTCGTCCTCGGTGCGGCACTGATCGTCCAGCTCCTGGCTCTGCAGCAACGGATCGGGCGGGTCTGGTCGGTCGAGCTGCCCGGTGAGGCCGGGCTCGGTCCCGAAACACCCTCAGGAGGTAACCGATGACTGGCTCGGTGTGGATCGCGTCGTACGTGCTGCTGTGGCTCGTGGTGCTACTGCTCGGGTTCTCGGTGATCGCCCTGCTCCGCCAGATCGGCGTCCTGCACACCCGGATCGCCCCGATGGGCGTGCACTTCGCCGGTGAGGGCCCCGAGCTCGACACCCCTGCCCCTCGGCTAGCCGGCCTCGACTACGCCGCATCGCCCTTCACGTTGCTGGCCTTCACCTCGCCGACCTGCGAGATCTGCGCCACACTGAAGCCGGCGCTCGAGCGCCTGGCCCGCAGCTATGACGACGTCGCCCTGACGATCGTCGACCATGGCAGCGAGGGCGACACGTTCGCCCGCTTCCGTGTTCGATCGACGCCGTATCTGATCGCCGTCGACGCCGACGGAGCGGTCCGTAGCCGCGGCATAGCCAACACTCTCGACCAGGTCGAGGAGATG
>JAOTYQ010000421.1 GCA_029861725.1 Acidimicrobiia bacterium
GTCTCCTCGGTGGTCAACTTCGGCGCCTTCGTCGATCTCGGCGGCATGGACGGGCTCATCCACGTGTCCGAGCTGTCCTGGAAGCACGTCGACCACCCCGGATCGGTCGTAGCCGTCGGTGACGAGGTCACCGTGCAGGTCCTCGAGGTCGACCTCGACCGGGAGCGCATCAGCCTGTCGCTCAAGGCCACCCAGCAGGATCCCTGGCAGGAGTTCGCCTCCAGCCACCGGGTTGGCGAGCTCGTCTATGGCCGGGTCACCAAGCTCGTGCCGTTCGGGTCGTTCGTCCAGGTCGGCGACGGGATCGAGGGTCTCGTCCACATCTCGGAGATGTCGGCCCACCATGTCGATCTCCCCGAGCAGGTCGTCACCCCCGGGGAGGAGCTGTGGGTGAAGATCATCGACATCGACCTCCAGCGCCGCCGGATCAGCTTGTCGATCAAGCAGGCCGCGGAGGGTGGCGTCGTTGCCCAGGAGTACCAGGAGCACTTCGGCGAGCACGCCTTCGACGACGAGGGCAACTACATCGGCCCGACCGAAGTCGATCCGGCGACCGAGGCCGCTTGGGCCGAGTACTACGAGGAGCTCGACGGCGGCGGCACCCCGACCGAGCCCGGTGCCGAGGCGCCGGAGCCCGAACACAAGGTACCGGAAGCCGACGCCGAGGCCTGATTCCAGCCTCGTCACCACCGAATCCAACCGAACCAGCGGCCGCTTGCACCCCGGGTGCAGGCGGCCGTTTCGCGCTCTGGTGGGGGCTGGCGACGGAGGCGATCATTTTGCCGATTTGCTAAGCCCGCCGCCGGTCTGGGCCGACATGAGTCCTAAGTCAACACGCAGCGGGCCGAGAGGATCTCGCCCGCCCGACCTAGGAGAGAGTCGTGAACTCACGACGAACGGTGATTCTCATTGTGGCGGTGGTGGTGGGAGCGATCGCCGCCTTCGGCCTCCTGAACTACATCCGCAACGTGGAGGGATCGGTGTACGACAACGCCGAGCCCGAGACCGTCTGGGTGGTCCGGCTGCCGATCGAGAAGGGCACCACGTCCGAGCAGGCCCTCGCGCTGAACATGATCTATGAGACCGAGATCCCCGCGACGTTCCGGCCGGCGACCGCCATCGTTGATCCCAACACCGAGCTCGCCGGCCTGGTGGCCGTCACCGACCTGCCCGTCAACGCTCCCCTGGTGACCGGCAACTTCGTTCCCTCCAACGTCGTCAACACGGGCATCACCGACCGGCTCGAGGAGAAAGAGCTGGTGACGGTCACGTTCAGCGTCGACCAGGTCAAGGGCGCGGCGTACCTGATCGAGCCGGGGGACTTCGTCAACCTGCTGTCGGTCAAGCAGATCGTCGAGTCCGGCGACGAGGACGGCGAGCCGACCGCTGACGAGCCGGTCGACCTCGGAAGCGGTCTGGTCGCCCTGCCAGTCAACGGCAGCGCCAGCTATGACTACATCGCCCGGTACGTGTACCAGCGGGCCGAGGTGCTGGCGATCGACAAGGCCCTCACCCCCGATCTCGGTGAATCCTCCGAGCAGGCCGAGGGCGCTCCCCGCAACGCCGGCATGATCACCCTCGCGGTCCCACCCGACGCGGTGCAGACGATCCTCAGCGTCGGGATGGAGAACATCTACCTCTCGCTGGTTCCCTCCACCTACGCCCCCGATCCGCTTCCCCCGATCGACTATGGCAACGAGGTCTACCCGGCTGAGGACGCCGATCGGCTGACCCCCTACGGGCCGAAAGGCGGCGACGTCGACCCCGAGTGACCCCGACGACGCACGACCCCCATCGACGGAGAACGGTACATGACCGACCAGGACGTGAGTGACTTCACCAACTTCAACTTCGACGACTTCGGCATGGACACCGAGCTCGACGAGGAACTGCACGCCGCCAGCGAAGGCAGCCAGTTCGCCGGTGTGTCGCTGGCGGTCGTCGACTCCGACCAGGCGGTCCGGGACTACCTCGGCAGTCTGTTCGACGGTCGGGTCGATGCGGCCGGGTCACTCGTCGAGATCGAGACCAGGCTCGGCCTGGCACCGATCGTGATCGTCCTCGGTCCGTCGTGTGCCGATTCCGAGTCGCTCGCCATCATCGAGGGGTGGACCCGGGTCCACTCGAACGTGGGAACGGTGCTGGTCACCGCGGAGCTGAGTACCGAGCTGCTGCAGCGGGCCCTCCGAGTGGGAATCAAGGACGTACTGTCGGCTCCGATCGACCAGGAGGCCTTGATCCAGACGGTGACCAGGATCGCCGACGGCCTGGTGTCGACCAGTCCCCAATCCGCTGGACCGGCACCGGTGCCGACGGCGGGCGACGGTCAGGAGCTGGGTCAGGTCCTAACGGTCTTCTCGACCAAGGGGGGCTCGGGGAAGTCGGTCACCGCGACCAACCTCGGGGTGGTCATGGCCCAGCGGACGGACCGACCGGTCGTGCTGATCGATGGGCATCTCCAGTTCGGTGACGTGGCGGTCATGCTCAAGTTGCAGCCCCAGCACACGGTGATGGACGCGATCTCTCAGATCGACAACGCCGACGCCTCGATGCTGCAGGCGCTGATGACCGTGCACGAGCCGAGCGGGCTGCTCGTCTTGCCGGCGCCGGTCGAGCCCACCTTCGCCGATCAGGTCAGCGGGGCCCAGATGGCCCACCTGGTCGAGATCATCCGGACCTTCGCCGGACATGTGATCGTCGATCTCCCGGCGATCTTCAACGAGGTCGTGCTCAGCATCATCGAGATCTCCGACGAGATCGTGCTGGTCGCCGGGCTCGACATCCCCAACATCAAGAACGTCAAGATCGGCCTGAGCACGCTGTCGCTCCTGAACGTGCCGACCGAGAAGCTCCACCTCGTGCTGAACCGGGCCGATTCGAAGGTCAAGCTCGACGTCGCCGAAGTGGAGCGGACGCTCCGGGTGGCGGCCGTGGCTCACGTCCCCTCGGACGTGGTCGTGCCGATCTCGGTGAACAAGGGCTCGCCGGTCGTGCTGTCGGCGACGAAATCCGGGGTCGCCCGCGCGTTCGAGCAACTGGCCCTCCGTTTCATCGACGGAGCGACCGCCTCCGGCTCGGCATCGTCCGGGCGGCGAAAGTTCTTCGGCTGATCCCACACCTGAGCCGGGACGGAGCCCGGCCTCCGGGGGCCGCCCGGCCGCCGGCCACGTCCCCGGAATCGTGACGCAAATGTTCAACAACCCAACAACCAAGGGAAGCTAGGAGCGCACGGCGATGTCTCTCTACAAGCGTCTCAACGACGGCACCGACGACGACGGCGACGGCGCGGTCGGGTTGGGCTCGTTGCCCCGAGGCAACACCGGCCTGGCCGAGATCCGGCACCGGGTCCACGGCACCCTCATCGACGAGCTCGGACCGATCCTCTACGACAAGAACATGTCGGAGGACGATCTCCGGCACCGCGTCCAAGCCGCCCTCCAGAACGCCCTGGCGCAGGAGCGGACTCCGCTGTCGGCAGCCGATAAGGCCCAGCTGATCCAGGATGTCTCCGACGACATCCTCGGCTACGGGCCGATCGACAAGCTGTTGCGCGACGAGGACGTCACCGAGATCATGTGCAACGGACCCGACCAGATCTACGTCGAGCGGTCGGGCAAGCTGGGCACCGAACAGGTGGCCTTCGTCGATGAGGAGCACCTCCGACGGATGATCGACAAGATCGTGGCTCAGGTCGGTCGCCGCATCGACGAGTCGAGCCCGCTGTGCGACGCCCGTCTTCCCGACGGCTCCCGGGTCAACGCCGTCATCTCTCCGCTGGCGGTCGGGGGTCCGTTCCTCACCATCCGGAAGTTCGCGGCCGATCCCCTCCGGATCGACGACCTGATCCGCTTCGGGACCTTGAGCGTGCATGCCGCCCGGTTCCTCCAGGCCTGCATCGTCGGCAAGCTCAACGTGGTCGTATCCGGCGGTACCGGCACCGGTAAGACGACGACGCTCAACGTCCTGTCGTCGTTCATCCCCACCGAGGAGCGCATCATCACGGTGGAGGACGCCAAGGAGCTCCAGCTCCACCAGGACCATGTGCTGTCGCTCGAGACCCGCCCACCGAACGTGGAGGGCAAGGGCGAAGTGACGATCAGGGATCTGGTCAAGAACACGCTCCGCATGCGGCCCGACCGCATCGTCGTCGGCGAGTGTCGTTCGGGTGAGGCCCTCGACATGTTGCAGGCGATGAACACCGGCCACGACGGATCGCTCACCACGCTCCACGCCAACACCCCCCGAGACGCGCTCAGCCGCATGGAGACCCTGGTGCTGATGGCCGGCTACGACCTGCCGGTCCGAGCGATCCGGGAGCAGATCTCCTCGGCAGTCGATCTGATCGTGCAGCTCCAGCGCCTGCGCGACGGCACCCGCCGAATCACGCACATCACCGAGGTGGCCGGCATGGAGGGCGACATCATCACCCTGCAAGATGTGTTCCTGTTCGACTTCGCATCCGGCGTCGACGAGCACGGGCGATTCAAGGGCGACCTGAAGCCGACGGGGGTTCGGCCGAAGTTCACCCAGAAGCTCGCCGACCACGGGATCCGTCTCGGCCCGGAGATGTTCACCCCGGGCATGGGTGAGGCGGTCACGGGCAAGGGCAAGCGATGAGCAGCTCCGCCATCCGCCGGGCGGCACTGGCCGCCATCGTCGCCCTCCTCGCGGTGGTCGTGTCGGCCCTGGTGCCGGCGGCGATCGTCGCCGCCGACGCCGATCGTCCCTCCTTCGGCGGCTCGATAGCCGCGACCAAGGTCGACGCCTCGTCTCCCGACACTGTGGAAGTCGTGCTGTCAGGTGCGGTCGCCGAGGCGTCGACCGATGCCGTCACGGTCACGATCGACGGTGCCGCGCTCGAGGTCACAGACGTGGCGAGCAGCCAGTCGAGTGGACGACCCACCGAGCTGGTGATCGTCGTCGACACCAACTCGCGTGGCGTGAAGGGCGACCTGCTGCGCCAGATCAAGACCCAGCTCAGCGAGGAGGTCGCCGCGCTCTCGCCGGCGACGGCGGTGGCTGTCATATCCGCCGGCGACAGCGCCCTGATCGAGACGACGCTCACCAGCGACAAAGGGCAGGTCGTCGCCGCCATCGAAGACCTCTCGACCAAGAACGGCACCACGCTGTTCAACGCCCTCGACCGGGCGGCGACGCTGTTCACCGGCGACCCCGGCGTCGTCCGCTCGGTCGTCGTCGTCTCGACCGGTTCCGACACCAAGTCGGCGATCACCGCCGAGCAATCGCTGGTAGGGATCGTCCAGTCCGGGACCCAGCTCGTGTCGGTCCGGTACAACGGCGGTGAATCGCAGCTGGTGGGGGCAACCTCCCAAACCGGGGGGGCCGACATCCATGTCGCCACCGCCGGTGACATCGCTCCGGCCCTGACCCAGGCTGTCGGCGTCGCTGCCGAGCGACTGGTCGTCACCTTCCAAGGACCGGCCGATGCCGATGGTCGCAGCAACGTTGCGCTGTCGGTC
>JAOTYQ010000422.1 GCA_029861725.1 Acidimicrobiia bacterium
CGCCGCCGCAATCTCGAGCGCCCGCCACACCATGAGGTCGCTGGCTCGCAGCTTGGAGTACTCGCGAAGCGCCCCCGTGTACCAATAGGTCACCACCCCATCGTGCGCCAACAGGCAGAGCGCGCCGATCACGGTACCGTCGTCGAGTCGCGCCCGGACAACGTCGAGCATGTCCGCGCCGGAGAGCACCTCGAAGGCTGCAGTGAAGAGCTGCAGCGGTGGAAGTGGAACCCGAAGTCGCTGATACACCGTTCGGATGATCTCGTACACCGCCGGGATGTCGTCCGGTGACTGGACGGCATCAACGGTCACCCCTGACTTGGTCGCGTTGCGGATGTTGCGCCGGGCGTTCGACTTGATCCCACGCCACAGGTCGTCGGCAGACTGTGTCAAATCGATCAGGATGTTGAGGTGGTCCTCGTATACCCATCGGTGACGGGCCAGTGTCGGTTGCAGTGAAGCCGCGTCCGTGAGGTTTCGCGACTCGGTGAACACCGGCCGCCTACCGACCTTCCGACGATAGGTCTCGAGAAGGACCTCAACGGCCCGCTCCCCACGCGTTCCGCCGATGCTAGCGAGCCCTCCGTACGCGACGGAGCGTGTGGTGAGGTAGGCCGAGGGGCCACCGAAGACACTCACCTGGACAGGTGTGAAGAGCGCAGCCACGTCACCGTCCGCGTCCAGCACCGCCCACAACTCGGGCTCGTGGAGGTCGGTCGCGTCGAACACCTGGAACATCTCGGGAGTGTGGAAGATGTTCGAATCGGGAGAGGCGGCGAGGAACTGCCGCCACTGGGCATCGGACAACGATGACACCACCTCCATGGGAGCATGCGACTCGGTCATGGGCCCGGTGACACCTTGGCGCGAACGCTCCGTAGTTTCCGGTAGCCGGAGATGAGATGCTTCTGCGCTCGATACACCGACGGAGGCGCGGAGATCATCGTGTGCCGCCTCTCGAGCGTGGGACGGAAGGACTCCTTGAACTGGTCGATGCTCCTGACTCGGCTGGCGTCGGAGTTGAACACCGAGACTCCGTCAGCCATAGCGAGTTGGAGCGCGTGCCAGTGCAGCAGGTAACTCGTCGGTAACGACCCGTTCTCGCGTTCAGATGCCCCACTGAGGTAGTGCAGCTCACGATCATCGGAATAGAAGAGGCCGGCGGCGATGAGCTTCCCACGGAAGCGCGCAGCGAGCGGCCGGAATTCAGGGGCCGCTAGGCCACCGAACAGGGACTCGAAGAAGCGCTCCGAATGGAAACTGGTCGACCCGTGTCGTCGCAAGGTGCGGTCGAGCATCCCATAGAAGAGGTGCGGATCATCGAGCGCTTCGACCTCGATGCTGTCACGCAGCGCTCGGCGGATGTTGCGTCGACAGTCCGACTTGAGACTGTCCCAGACCGCCTGCTCCCCGCCCGTCAGGTCCAGGCGATAGCTCCCCGGTCGCTGCTGCTTCCAGCTCGGCCCCAAGTCGGGCTTCCCTTCCGCCGGTGTTGAGCGGAGCGTGAACCGGGCGTAGACGACTTTGAAGCGACGCCGAACAAACTCACCGACGTGGCGGCTGAGATCAATGAGGCTCTCGTCTCCCGCCGGTAGATCGAAGACGACCGGGCCCAGGTACGAGGTCATCGTGCCGCGCAACGGTGAGCCGAACACCCGGACTGGGCCTCGCCTAGCCATGAATCCCGGGACGGCCCCGATCATCCCATCGTTGTCGAAGACGCCGATGTACACATCGGTGAAGCCGAGGCCCTCCGATGCCGCGGCCATCCAGGCTGGCTCGTGAAACGGCGAGCGATGATCGAGCATCGCTCGGTGGCCCGAATACCACCTGCGGTACTCGTCACGATCGATCACCTCGAGTCTGGGTTCACTCACGTTCCGCCCCTTCCTCGAAGTCAACCACGTTTGAAGCGACCGATGTAGTCCCACAGCGTCAGGGCATCGATGTCTCCTGTGATGCTCAAGGCGCTCTGGGCTCCATTTGGCCATCGCCCCAACCAAACGAGCGGGGACTCATGTCGCTCGAGCTCCGCGAGCAGGTCGCGTTCGTGGGAAGCGTCGAATTGTGGGCGATCGATGAAGGAGCCATGTGCTCGACCGTGTTCGACTTCCTCGACGATGTAGCCCTGCTCTCGAAGGAAGGTCGGCACGGCCTTCGGGCTGCGGTGCGATACGCCGACGAAAGGCCTGACAGGGGAAGATACCAGCAGCTCGACGTCTCTCGCTCGGCGGTCGGCACCGCCGGGCGGCTCCGAAGCAATGCGTTCGATGTTCCTCGTGAGCGGTGTGACGCCGTCGGGTCCGTCGATTCTGATCTTGAAGACGCCCGGGGATGGCTCATCGACGGTGATGGTGGACTCGGTGCGGGCTTTCCACCAGCGCGCAATCTCATCGAGCCGGGCGATCCAAACGGTCGGGACGAGGTCTTTCGCCGCGCGGAGGGTCTCGACCAGAGCCTGTTCGAGTTGTCCGAAGCGCTCGGGATGGAGCCCCAGCGTGAAGAGCTCGCCGCGCCGATGGGTCTCGCTGAGGATCTCGATCCAGACCCGATCCCGTTGTCCGAGATCCTCGAAGTCGAGTCTGTCAGCTAGCGCCTCGTCGTCGGGGAGGCAGTAGGGGATACGGATCAGATTGCCGGCCCGGCGAGGGACACAGGGGGTATCGGCCGCGCTTCGCGCGCCGTAGAAGTCGAGCACCCGCTCGTAGCGCTCTGTCGCGTGCTTGTCGACGACGTCCCAGGCAATGGCTTCGCTCGAGTCGTACTCGAATCCCGCCTGTTCGATCGCGGCGATCGTGTGATCGTTCCATCGTAGATACGGGCTGCGAAAGCCGGTCGGATTGACACCACGTGTCGTGAACAACTCGGCCGCCTTGGTGAGGTGTGCTGCCTGCTCCTCGGCCGAGAGTGCCTTGTGATCGACGTGGTGATACCCATGGACGGCGAACTCGACGTGGTGGACCGCGAGCCGCTGCACCACACTGCGGTTACGTTCAAGAGCCGAGGCAGTGAACGGAAACGTGGCCTGGACCTCATGGTTCACGAGAACCTGCACGTATCGTGTGAGACTACGCTCCATCCTCTTGGACGTGGGGCCATAGCGGCGCACGATCGTGCCTGCTCTCTTCGTGGCGTTCCACGCGCCTTTGCCTCTGCTGGCCACGATCAGCGGATTCATGGGCAGGATCCGATCATGAAAGCTCCTGCCTCACCAGGCTGCTGATTCGATCGATGTCGTGGGCGTCAAGGGCGGGATGCACCGGTAGGGACAGCACCTGCCCCGAGGCGAGCACCGCCTCGGGAACGTGCGGGTTCCCAAGCCGCGGGTCGTGGCGAAAGCACGGATAGTCGAAGACAGGACGCGGGTAGTACACCCCGCACTCGATGCCGTGAGCCCGCAGCCTCTCGGCCAGTGCGTCTCGGGCTAGCCGCGCTTCGGCGGTGACACGCACCGTGTACTGGTGATAGACGTGAAGCCGCCCGGGCAGTTCGCGGGGAAGGACGAGCCCGTCGACACCTTGCAGGCGCTCGGTCAACTCCGTCGCATTGATCCGCCGTTGCTCGATGAGCTCGCTCATGCGTCCCATCTGGGCGACGCCCAGAGCGGCCTGGAGCTCCGTCATGCGATAGTTGTGACCGACGAAGGCGTAATCGTATCGATCGCGCTGTCCTTGATTGCGGAGGATTCGGAGATGCTCGGCCACCAGCGGATCGTCGGTCGCGACGAGACCACCTTCGCCAGTCGTGAGGATCTTCGTCGCGTAGAACGAGAAGCAGCTCGTGCCGGTTGCTCCAATGCTCACTCCATCGACAGCGGCGCCCAGGGCTTGGGCAGCGTCCTCGATGACCAGAGCCCCGACCTGCTCGGCGGTCGCTCGAATTGCAGCCAAATCGGAGGGCAAACCGTAGAGGTGGACCGGCATGACGACCCGAGTCGTCGGAGAGATCACGCGCTCGAGTGATTCCGGATCGATGTTGAAGTCGGAGCCGATGTCTGCGAACCGAGGGGTTGCGCCGACTTGGAGGAGCGCGTTGAGTGTTGCGACGAAGGTGAATGGCGGCAGGATCGCCTCGTCACCACGGCCCACTCCATGCGCTTGGAGCGCAGCGACGAGGGCGCTCGTCCCGTTGTTCACGGCGATGGCCTCGGCCGCTCCGACGGCCTCGCGAACGGACTCCTCGAACCGTTCGACCATGGGTCCTTGGACGAGCCGGCCCGAACGAAGAACCTCGAGCACCAGTTTCTCCTCAGCGTCGCCGATGACCGGCTCACTGATGCGAATCATCCCAGGATCCCCTCGGTCGAACGGCCGCAATGGGCGCAGTGGGTGGGCAGAGGCGCGTCGACCCTCGCCAGCCGCCTCGCGCACCGACAGACCCACGAGTGCATGTGGGCCGGGTGCCCGACCACCAGCCCGTGCGGCGGTACGTCTCTGCTGACCACGGCGCCCGCTGCGACCAGCGACCAGGCACCGATCTCGACACCGCAGACGATCGTCGCGCTTGCTCCGATGCTGGCACCGGTTCGCACGAAGGTGTTGCTGACCTCCCATTCGTCGGGACATGCCCTCGGATAGAGATCGTTCGTGAACGTCGCGGCCGGCCCTACGAAGACCTCGTCTTCGAGCTGGACGCCATCGTAGATCGACACGTGGTTCTGGATCTTGCAGCGATCGCCGACCCTTGCACCGGCGTCGATGTACACGCTGAAGCCAACCGTGCAGTCCGCACCGATCAGGCTGCCTGCTCGCACGTGGCTGTTGTGCCAGATCCGCGTTCCGGAGCCGATCACGGCACCTGCTTCGACGACCGCCGAAGGGTGAACGAATAGGTCGCTCCGCTCCGGAGCCGAGCTAGTCATGAGCCTCACCGCCTCGGCTTGTGCCCGATGGGTCGAGCCGCCGATCGGGTACTCGAATACCCCTCCAGATACGCAGACGGAGCTTGACGATCCATCCCGCCATTCGCAACAGATGCCTTGGGAACGTGCGAATCGCGTACCGCACTCTCGGAAGACCGTCGATCCCTTGCCGTGTGTATCCCTGCCGGTCCATCTCCCTCCCGGCCACCTGCTGGATGAATGCGATATCTGTCGGATCGAGCACATCGCGATATCGGCCGACGGGGTTGCGAGAGATCGTCCCCGGAGCGCCATCCCCGAAGCTGCTGTTCCCACCGCGATCACGCAAGTCGGGCACGGCTCCCATCTCCATCATCGACGGGATGAAGTCCACGCCGACGAACTGGCATACCTGCTCCATCACCTCTCTCGGCTCAGCGACGAGATCCTCGAATCGGACACGGAGGTACCGGTCGGGGTACGCGGCCGCGTTGCGCCTGGCGGCGCGCGCCGACAACAGCCACCTGCCCGTGGCCGCTCCCACTCGGTCCAGATGCCCTCCGTTCCGTCGGCTCACGGACGCATATCGGTCCCTCGGATCCCTAACCATATGGATCACCCGCCCCTCTGGATA
>JAOTYQ010000423.1 GCA_029861725.1 Acidimicrobiia bacterium
CGACGACGACCTGGCACCGCTCTTGGCGGTGAGGCCGGGCCCGTCGGCCGATCCAGAGACCGACCAACACTGGATGCTGCAGTCCGTGTCGACGCTCCTGACCCGGATCGCCGAGCAACGCCCTGTACTGCTGATCATCGAAGACGTGCACCTAGCTGGACGACCGACCCGCACCTTGCTGAGGCATCTGGTCGACACCTCGCGGCCGAGTGGGCTACTCATGGTCGTCACGTTCAGAGACGCACCGAGCGATCTCGATGGCGAAGGTGGCGCACTGATCGAGGGGATCGGGCAGGCATCGACGGCCCGACGCCGCGCACTCGAGCCCCTCGACCGGGACGAGGTCGCGGAGATGGTGCGAGCTACCGCCGACGTGCCGTTGGGCGAGATCGAGGCCAAGGCCGACCTCCTCTATGGTCGCACAGGCGGGAATCCACTGTTGACCATCGAGCTGTGGCTCCACCTCCGCCGGTCGACAACCGATCGTGAGCCCTCGAGCGCCGTGCCCGCTTCGATCATCGAGCTGGCGACCCGCCAGCTTCACGACCTCCCCCCAGCGAGCCGGAGCGTCGTGGAACTGGGAGCGACGATGGGTCCAGACATAGACCTCGAGCTTCTGGCTGCGGTGCTCGACTGTGACATCGATGAGATCGTGAGCCGGGCGATGCCCGCGGTTCAGGCTCGCTTGCTGATCGAAGATCGGCCCGGGCGGCTGCGGTTCGTCCACTCGCTGATCGCCGACAGCGTCGTGTACTCACTCCCGCTCGATACCCGCATGCGTCACCACCGCTCGTTCGTTGGAGCGATCGACCAGCAAGCCGAGCCCGAGCTCATGCTCGTCGCTCATCACGCCCTCTCGGCGGTGCCCTTGGTCCCTGCCGAGGAGGCACTGCGTCGTTCGGAGGTGGCAGCGGAAGCGGCCATGCAGTCCGTCGCATTCGGTGATGCCATCACCGTGCTCGAACGGGCGCTCGACCTGAACGTCAGCGGATCGCGCCGGGCGGAGTTGCTGCTGGCCCTGGCGCGAGCCTCAGCGATCGGTGGCGACGCCTCGCGTTGCGTGGAAGCCTGCGGCGAGGCCGCCGCAGTCGCCCGGGAACACGGCGATCGAAGCTTGCTCCGAGAGGCCGCGTTCGTCGCCGGCGAATCGATCTGGACCAGGACCCCGACGACGACCGCAGGCGCCATCTCCCTGCTCGAGGAAGCGGTGGCTGCGACTGCGACCCCTCGGGAGCGGACTCGACTGCTGGCTGCGCTCACGTCGATTTCGGCCTTGGCGGGCAACGCCGTGCGCTCGGTCGAGTGCGGCGAGGAAGCGTTGCGTCTCGCCCGTGAAGTCGGCGAGCCTGCGCTGTTGCTCGACGCACTCCACCGCAACATGTTCCGAGAGCTACGGCCCGAGAACGCCGAGGCCCACCTCGAGTTGACCGGAGAGGCGGTGCGGCTGGCCGACCAGGTCGGCGACGATCGCCTCACGTTGCGGATCCTCGCCAAGACCCTTCTCGCGCTCACGGTCGTCTGCGAGCCGGAGTGGCTCGCCCGCGAGCTCGAACGCTTCGACCGATTGGCCCACCGGCTCAGAGAACCGCTGTACCTCATGACCAATGAGGGCTTCCGGACGATGCTGGCTGTGAGCGAGGGCCGACTCCAGGAAGCGGAGGCGATCGCCGAGGACGCCGACCGAACGTGGACGAACCAGACCGGCTACGGCCTGCAGATGTTCGCTATCAGGCGTGAGCAGGACCGGATCGCCGAGCTCCGTCCCGTCCTCGAAGTCGCGGGCGGAATCCAGGGGGCGACGGGCCCTAGGGCATGGGGGCCCGGACTTGCGGTGGTCTATGCCGAGGTCGGGATGGTCAGCGAAGCTCAGTCGCTGCTCACCGATCTCGTCAACGACGACCTGGCCATGGTCGCTCGGGACAGCCTGTTCCCTGGCGTGCTCTCCTATCTCAGCGACGTGGCCACGGCCGTTGGCGACCAGGGTGCGGCGGCCCGGATCCATGACCACCTGGTGCCCTACGAAGGGATGCTGGTGACGTTCCCCGGCGTGGTGTCCCACGGATCGGCTGACCGCTACCTCGGCCGGTTGTGCGAGACGATGGGCCGGGTCCGAGCGGCCCGAGAGCACTTCGAACGGGCGGTCGACGTCGACGAGCGGCTCGGCTGGACGACGTGGGCTGCCCATTCCCGGTATGAGCTCGGCCGGCACCTGGTCGAAAAGGGGAAGCAGTCGGACAGCTCGGCTGGCTTCGCTCATCTCCGACGAGCCCATCGCATGGCGCGAAGCGGTCGACTCGTCGCTCTGGCTCGGCGGTGCCAGAGCCAGCTCGGGGGCAGCGGCGAGGATCGGGGGTCGAACCTGCTCACGAGGCGGGAGCTCGATGTGCTCGAAGCTCTCGCTGAGGGGCGCACGAATCGCGAGATCGGTGAGCGGATCCACGCCAGCCGCCACACGGTGGCCAACCACGTTCGGGCCATCCTCGCCAAGACGGGTACGGCCAATCGGACCGAAGCTGCTCGCTGGGCCTACCAGCGAGGGCTGGTGCGAACCGATGGGGTGCCAGCCGTCGAGTAGCCGGGTCAGCAGACTCCTAGCCCGAGTGGGTCCACCACCAGCCAGGTGTGACCGACGAGACACCGCGTTGTGCCGAATACTCGGCTGCACGTTCGAGCTTGTCCGACGATCGTGATCTCCATGGGAGAGATGGGCAAGCGCACACACTGGGCCGACGCGCGGGCCACGGCGGGACGAGGGCGAGCAGCCCTGGTCGCCGCCGTGCTCGGCGCCGCGTTGACCGCCTGCGTGGGACCGGTTTTGGCCGCAGAGCACGATCTGGGTGCGGAGGACACGACCGTTGCTCCGGCACCGGTGACCGAGCGGTACATCTGGTGCCTCGTCGACGCTGGCTCGCTGGGTATCCCCGATCCGATAACCGCCTGCGCCGACATCGGATAGCGCAGTCGACACGGTCGCCACAGGCCGCCGATCGAGCCTTGCGAACCGTGTCGCCGGCGGCGAGAGTGCCGGGGTGAACGCGTACGGGGTCCTGATACTGAGCGCACTCGTGGCCGAGTACGGGCTCAAGGTGGCCGCCGACGTGTTGAACCTGCGGGCCTCACGGGCGGATCTTCCGCCGGAGTTCGCCGATGTCTACGGCGCGAAGCGCTACCGGGCTACGCAGAGCTACACCCGCATGCGAATCCGCTTCGGGCTGGTGAGGGCCACGCTCGACCTCGTGGTGTTGCTGGCGTTCTGGTTCGGCGGTGGATTCGACTGGCTCGACCGGCTCGTGCGGGATCTCGAGCTGCCAGCGATCGGCGCCGGGCTCGTCTACATCGGCGCGCTCGTCCTCGCTCGGGTCGCATTGTCCCTCCCGTTCGCGGCCTACTCGACGTTCGTGATCGAGGAGCGCTTCGGCTTCAACCAGACCACCCCGGCCACCTTCGTCGCCGACCGCGTCAAGGGGTTGGCGCTGGTGGTGGCGATCGGCGGGCCGCTCCTCGCAGCGATCCTATGGTTCTTCGAGGCCACGGGCTCGCTGGCCTGGCTGTGGTGTTGGGGGGTGACGGTGGCGGTGATGCTGGTCGGGCAGTTCGTGGCTCCGACGTGGATCTTCCCCCTGTTCAACCGGTTCGAACGGCTCGACGAAGGCGAGTTGCGGGACGCCATCCTGGCCTATGCGAACAAGGTGTCGTTCCCCCTCGAAGGGCTGTTCGTCATCGACGGCTCGCGCCGGTCGACCAAGGCCAACGCCTTCTTCACCGGCTTCGGCTCGCACAAGCGGGTGGCCCTGTTCGACAGCCTGGTCGACCGGCACCAGACCGACGAGCTGGTGGCCGTCGTGGCCCACGAGATCGGGCACTACAAGAAGCACCACATCCAGCAGGGCCTCGCCCTAGCGATAGCTCAGTATGGCGTGCTGTTCTTCCTCCTGTCGCTCCTGTTGGAGCGTCGCTGGGTATTCGATGCATTCTCGGTCGACCAGCCATCGATCTACGTCGGTCTGGTGCTGTTCGCCTTGCTGTACTCGCCGGTGGACCTCGTCCTCTCCTTGTTCGTCCAGGCTCTCTCCCGCCGAAACGAGTTCGAGGCCGACGCCTACGCCTGCGAGACCTCAGGTCTGGCCAACGAGCTGGCCACCGCGCTCAAGCGGCTCTCGGCCGACAGCCTCGCCAACCTGACGCCGCATCCGCTGTACGTGAAGCTGCACTACACTCACCCTCCGCTGGCAGACCGGATTCGAGCGCTGCGGGCACTGAGCTCCTAGCTCCGCCGGAGCCGATCACCCCGCACCGCATGCATCGAGCTGATGACGGCGGGCCCCGCCGGGACCGTGGTGGCTACTCAGCGACCGTCCAGTCGAACCACCACTCGCGTGGGCCGGACTGAAGGCCGTGGCCGACGTCGTCGGTGCAGTGGGAGACGATGCGGAGCGTGTAGGGGCCTTGCGGGCCTGCGATGGCGACCGGGTAGATGGCCGGGTCAGCGGCCGGGAGCCTCGGGTCCGTGGGGTCCCAATCCGGGAAGCGCTGGAATGGATAGGCGCCGCTCACTACCGGGAAATCTACTGTGGTCCGGAAAACGGCATTTCCCCGTGCGTTCGTCCTGAACCCGTTTGGTTGCTGGTCATTCCCATTGCCCGCACCGGTTGCGGCGAGGAGGTCAGGGAGATGTCCGGTTGCTGCCAGTGGGGTCGCCTTGCCGTCTGTCAATGGGTTGGTGCCGAACGGCTCGCCACTGGAGTCGGTGCCACCGAGTCGCAACCAGACCGTGAAGTAGGTGTCGGGTCGTGCGTCGCTCAGTCGAATCTGCAGCTGGGTCATCCCTCCGGACTGCCGCAGTCGCAACGAGGCAGCGGCGTCGAGCCAGCCGTTCTCCTCGCCGGTCTTGGCGTCCGGACAATCTGCGATCACACTGTTTCCGCTCGGCGAGAGCTCGTCCGGGCCGCGGCGATCGAACGAGTCGGCGATGTGCCGACCGCTCGCATCCACCGGCGCGGTGATGACGACGAGTACCGCGGCGGCTGCGGCAATCATCATGAGCCGGCTCTTGAGAATCCGTAGAATCATCGCTTCTCCTTCGCGATCGAGGTACTGGCCTCGCCCCCCAGCCGAACTCCGGCGTTGCCCCTCCGCTCAGCGTTGGTCGCAAATGGCGGCAACCAGCAACCAGCAACGACACGTTATGACCAAACGATGTCGAGGGGAAGGTGTCAAATGCCCCAGCCGCGCCGAGGCTCGTCCTGTTCTGTGACTTGGGATCCATTCGCTCCACGAGATGGGAGGTCGATCGGCCGAGGATGGCCGCCGCTGTGTCGACCAACGGGTCGGGAGGGGCAGACTGGGTCATGGCTGAGCGGCCGCGGTTCGTGATCCAGCAGCATGACGCCACCCGTCTCCACTGGGATCTGCGGCTGGAGCACGACGGGGTGCTGCGGTCGTGGGCGCTGCCCCGGGGGGTGCCGTGG
>JAOTYQ010000424.1 GCA_029861725.1 Acidimicrobiia bacterium
GGCCGTGATCGACGTGCTCGTGTTGAACACGAGCACGTCGATCACGGCCGGACGGGCGATGATGTCGACCACCTCGCCGAGCCCCACCCCAGCCAAGCTGCGGCTCAAGACCGCGACGAGCGGCCACACGACGAACACGCCAAGGAACACCAGTGGGACGACAGCCGCCACCCAGCCGGTACGACGGCTCGGCCCGCCGGCGGGTCCCGACCCTCCGGGCACCGCCACCACGGCCGGCTCGGCCGTTGGCGTGGCCGGTGCGTCGCCGATCGGGCGGGTTGCGTCCCGAACTGGCAGGCGACCGCCTAGCGGAGCACGATCTCGGCCCACCGCTCGGTCCACGCCGCTCGATTGGCCTCGATCTCGGCCGGTGGCAGGGTCAGGGTTCTCGTCGGGACGGCGTTGTTGGCGGTGAACACCTCGGGCAGCTCGACGTCGGTGTTGACCGGGCTGACGAACATGTTCAGCGGGATGTCCTCTTGGAAGGTCTCCGACAGGAGGAAGTCGACGAGCTTGGCCGCCGCCTCCGGGTGCTCGGTACCGGCGAGGATGCCGGCGAACTCGATCTGGCGCCAGCAGCTGTCGAGAACGACCCCGGTCGGGGGCGTGTCGACCGGCGGATCGCTGAAGAGCACTTCGGCGACCGGGCTGGTGGCGTACGAGGTGACGATCGCCTTGTCGCCGCCTCCGGCGACGAACTCTCCGTAGTAGGCCTCGTTCCAGCCGGTGGTGACGCTGACGCCTCCGTCGGCCAGCTGCTGCCAGTAGTCCTCCCAGCCCTCTTCGCCGTACGCGGCGATGGTCGAGAGGAAGAAGGCGAACCCCGGCGACGACGACTCAGGATCCTGGGTCACGAACGTCGAGGCGAACTCCGGCTTGGTGAGGTCGTCGAGGCTGGCCGGCACCTCGCCCCCGGGGAGGGCCTCGGTCCAGTAGTTGAGGCAGACGTCGCCGAAGTCGACCGGGGTGACCCGATGGTCGGCGTCGAGCTCGAACTCATCGGGGACGACGTCGAGCGCCGGCGACTCGTAGGCGACGAACAAACCGGCGTCGAGCCCTCGCTGGAGGAAGGTGTTGTCGATCCCGAACATGACGTCGGCCTCCGGCTCGCCCGCGGTGAGGATCGCTCGGGCGACGACCTCTCCGGCGTCGCCCCCGGCCACGAGATCGACGGTGATGCCGGTCTCGGTGGTGAAGGCGTCGAACAGGCCATCGGTGACAGTGAACGAGTCGTGGGTCACCATGCGGACCGTCACCCCCGCGGTGTCGGCCGCCGCCACCTCCTCGGGGGTGACGACCTCGGTGCTGGTTGCTTCGCCGTCGCCACAGGCCGTTGCGAGCAGCCCGAAGGCGAGAACCACCGGGATGATCCGAAGCGACATGGTCATGGTGAGGGTGCCTCCCTAGCGCTGGTATTACCCAGATCAGGTTCACGGGTCGACGGTGCAAGTGACCGTCCTCTCAGCCCGGCTGGTCCCGAGCTCCCCGGTTCGTTACGTGTGACGTCAACGAATAGGTGACTGTCGAAGAGTGTAGGCGGCACACTGAGTCGGTGACACCCGCGGTGACCTTCCTGGAGCGAGCTGGCGTGGCCCACCGAGTCGTGGCGTATCCCCACGATCCCGCCGCCGAGTCCTACGGGCAGGAGGCGGCCGAGGCCCTCGGCGTCGATCCGGATGTGGTCTTCAAGACCCTGGTGGCCGCGGTCGAAGGCGGCGACCACCGCAGCGACCACGTCGTCGGCATCGTGCCGGTCGACGCCCGCCTCGACGTGAAGGCCCTGGCCTCGGCGTCGCAGGCCAAGCGGGCGACGATGGCGGAACCGGCCGACGCCGAGCGGCTGACCGGCTACGTGCGGGGCGGCATCAGCCCCCTCGGGCAGAGGAAGCGGCTTGCCACGTTCCTCGATAGCTCCGCCAAGACCGTCGACCTCATCTATGTGAGCGGTGGGAGGCGGGGCCTCGACATCGCCCTTGCGCCCGGCGATCTCGTCGCGGTCCTCGACGCGACCTACGCCTCGATCGCCGTTCGCGGCTGAGCCGGCGTCGGTCCCCGGCGAGCACCGGTCGGGAACTCGGCCGGGAGTTGGTCTTCTTGTCGACACGACTTATTGTTGGTCCGACTGAAAGGCAGGACCATGGATGCGCCGACGTCGCTGCTGACCGATCGCTACGAGCTGACGATGGTCGACGTGGCCCTGGTCAACGGGATGGCGTCGAAACGGGCGGTCTTCGAGATCTTCACCCGCTCCCTACCCGCCGGCCGCAGCTACGGCATCGTCGGTGGCACCGCCCGAGCGCTCGACGCCATCGTCCGTTTCCGCTTCACCGACGACGAGCTGAGCTGGCTCGAAGCCAATGGCATCGTCAGCGACGCCGGGCTGGCCTACCTGGCCGACTACCGGTTCGCCGGCGACGCCTGGGGTTTTCGCGAGGGCGACGTCTACCTCCAGAACTCACCGGTGCTCACGATCGAGGCGAGCTTCGCCGAGGCGGTGGTGCTGGAGACGGTGCTGTTGTCGGTGTTCAACCACGATTCGGCGATCGCGTCGGCGATGGCCCGGATGGCCGATGCCGCCGGGAACCGAGCCATCATCGAGGGCGGCTCACGCCGGGTCCACGAGCAGGCTGGCGTCTCGGCCGCTCGCTCGGCCTACCTTGCCGGAGCGACCGCGACGTCGAACCTCGAGGCCGGTCGTCGGTTCTCGGTCCCGACCGTCGGCACGATCGCTCACGCCTTCATACTGGCCCACGGCACTGAGCGCGATGCGTTCGAAGCACAGCACCAGAGCCTCGGCTGCGACACCGTCTTCCTCGTCGACACCTACGACACGGCCCAGGGGATCCGCACCGCGGTCGAGGTGGCCGGACCCGGTATCGGTGGCATCCGGATCGACTCCGGCGATCTCGCCCTGGAGGCCAAGCAGGCGCGGGCGCTGCTCGACGAGCTGGGCGCTAGCGGGGCCCGGATCATCGTGTCTGGCGATCTCGACGAGTGGTCGATCCTGGAGTTGGCCGGCGCCCCGATCGACGCCTACCTCGTCGGTACCAACCTGATCACCGGCTCGGGTCACCCAACTGCGTCGATGGTGTACAAGCTGGTCGCCGTCGAGGACGACATCGGCCGGTTGGTATCGGTGGCCAAGACCTCGCTCGGCAAGGGCACGGTCGGCGGGCGCAAGGCAGCCTTCCGCCTCCTCGACGGCGACGGCCACCTCGATCACGACGTGCT
Organism: Acidimicrobiia bacterium; assembly: GCA_029861725.1. Lineage (GTDB taxonomy): Bacteria > Actinomycetota > Acidimicrobiia > Acidimicrobiales > SZUA-35 > CADEDH01. Next base: position 3,232 of record JAOTYQ010000424.1, read on the forward strand.
CGTTCCCGACAACGAGACCGCGATCGGCGACATCGACGGGCCGGGGCGCCGACTCCAGGTTCCGCTCATCCGGTCGGGCGAGGTCGTGGCCCAACCCTCGCTCGACGAGAGCCGGGCGTTGAGCGAGACGAGCCGTGAGGAGCTGCCGCTGCCGGCCAGGTTCCCCGATCCCGAGCTCACCTTCGAGACGCTGGTGGCCGGGCCGTGACCATCGAGATCGACGGCGAGACCGAGGAGGAGTTCCTCGCCGCCTACGAACCCCGCAAGTACCCGCCGATGGCCGTCAACGCCGAGGTGGCGCTCTTCACGCTGCGCGATCAGGAGCTGTTCCTCCTCCTGATCGAGCGACGAGGCCACCCCCACCGTGGTCGGTACGCCCTCCCGAGCTGGTTCATGCAGCCGCACGAGTCGATCGAGGCGACCGCCCGCCGAGCCCTCGCAGAGGAGACGTCACTAGCCCTCGATCCCCGCCACCTGGAGCAGTTGAAGACGTACTCGACGCCAGGGCGGGACCCAAGGGACTGCAAGGTCCGGGTCACGTCGGTCGCCCATCTCGCGTTCATGCCCGACCCCGGCGAGCCGGAGCCAGGAACCCACGCCCGCTCGGCGGCGTTCGTGCCGGTCGACGATCTCGCCGGCGTGACCGAAGGCGGCACGATCGAGCTGGCGTTCGATCATGCGACGATCATCAGCGATGCGCTCGAACGGCTCGCCGCGAAGTTGGAGTACACCACCGTGGCCGCGGCCTTCCTGCCCGAGCAGTTCACCTTGGCCGAGCTGCGGGGGATCTACGAGTCGGTGTGGGGCACCTCGCTCGATCCCGGGAACTTCACCCGGAAGGTCACCGGGGTCGATGGCTTCGTCGCATCGGTCCCGGCTCGACGCAAGACTGGCGGCCGGTCGGCCCAGCTCTTCACCCACGGGGGCGCCCAATGGATGCTGCCACCGATGCTGCGCCCGGCAAGCACCGGCTCCCGCCGAGCGGCCACCAAGCGCTAGCTTCCGCTAGAGCGGCCGGGCCGCGGGGCCCTCTGGGCCGTCCTCGATCGTCCAGCCAGCGGCCGTCAGCTCGTCGCGGAGCTGGTCGGCAAGAACGAAGTCCTTGGCCTCCCGAGCTGCCTGCCGGCGGTCGACGAGGTCCTGGATCTCCCCTGGCACGTCGACCGCTGCGTCGTGGAGGACGAGGCCGAGGGCGCCGGCGATCCCCCGGACGGTGGCCCCTCCCCGGGCCGCTGCCTCGGTGTCGCCGGCGTCGAGCGCGGTGTTGGCCTCCCGAACCTGGCGGAACATCACATCGACGGCTCTTGGCGTGTCGAGGTCGTCGTCCATCGCCTCGCTGAACTCGGTGATGGCACCGTCGTCGGGCTGGCCTGCCAGCGACGCGGTGCGACGAGCGAAGGTGTCGAGGCGTTCGAGCGCAGCCTCGGCGTCGACCATCGTCGCGTCGGTCACCTCGATCGGCGACCGGTAGTGGGATCGCAGGATGAGCAGCCGGTAGGCCCGAGGGTCGTAGGCCTCGGTGAGGTCGAGGAGGTTCGTCACGTTGCCGAGCGACTTCGACATCTTCTCGCCCTCGAGCTCCACGAAGCCGTGGTGCATCCAGTGGCGGGCGAAGTCGCGGCCGAGGGCCACGGCTTGGGCCCGCTCGTTCTCGTGGTGAGGGAAGGTCAGGTCGAGGCCGCCGGTGTGTAGGTCGAAGCCCTCGCCGAGGAGGTCGAGGCTCATCACCACGCACTCGGTGTGCCAGCCGGGGCGGCCGTCGCCCCACGGTGAAGGCCACGACGGTTCGCCCTCCTTGGCCGGCTTCCACAGCACGAAATCGGCCGGGTGGCGCTTCTCGGCTTCGACGACCTCGCGCTCGCCACCGCCCTCCTGGAGCGACTCCAGGCTCTGGTGGGCGAGGACCCCATAGCCGTCTACATGCTCGACCGACAGATACACCCCAGCCGAGATCTGGTAGGCCTTCCCGCCATCGAGGAGCTCCTGGATCAGCTCGATCATCCCGTCGACGTAGTCGGTGGCGTGGGGGGTCAGGTCGGGGCGGGCGACGTCGAGCCTCTTGGCAGCATCCCACCACACAGCCTCGCACTTCACGGCGATGTCGGCGGCGTCCCGGTCCTCGCCAATCGCCCGGGCGATGATCTTGTCGTCGATGTCGGTGATGTTCGACACGAACGTGACGTCGAGGCCCCGCCACCGGAGGTACCGGACCAGCACGTCGTAG
>JAOTYQ010000425.1 GCA_029861725.1 Acidimicrobiia bacterium
CGGCGATCCCGTCATGAGCGACAGCGAACTGGCTGTCTTCATCTCCGCCTTCGAAGCGTCAGGGTTCACGCCAAGTATCAACTGGTACCGGAACCTCGACCGCAACTGGCACTTGTTGTCGGACGTGCATCCACTCATCCAGCAGCCCGCACTCATGATCTATGGCGACCGCGATCTTGTCGCGAGGAATGAACGGATCGCAGAGTTCGTGCCCAACGTAGACGTGGTCAACCTGGACTGCGGTCACTGGATCTCGCAAGAACTGCCGGAGGAAACGAACCAAGCGATCTTGAAGTGGCTCGAACAGCAGAGCGCCGCGTAGGTGGGGGTCCTCGACCAGCGACCGCCCTCGAGGCTGATCGCTGGGGCTCACTATGGACTGTGGATCTGAGACCCGCTTCCCGGCTATGTCGATGTCGCGGGCCGAGTAGGCGCATAGGCGGCTTCGGTGTTGGCCCACCAGCGGGTCGCGGTGGATAGGAGTCCGATGCACAGCGCCGGGCGCGACCGATCTGCGAGCCGCATATCGACGACGTCTGCTCGGGCTGGTTGTGGATCGACATCGAAGCTCAGGCTGATGACATCGACGAGCTCATCGAGTTGGTCGATGGCCTCGGACTCGACGCGCTTGCCGTCAGGGATACCGTCGAAGACCTGGACCTGCCCAAGGTCGATGACTTCGGGAGCTCGATCCTGGTGATCCTGCACGCACTCGCTGACGAGGACGTCGTGACCAACGAGCTCGACTGTTTCTTGACCGATCGTCACCTCGTCACCATCCGGCAGTTCCATTCAGCCGCGGTTGACGCGCTCTGGGCCGGGGTACAGCGCCGTGTCGAGCTCGCCTCCGGTGGCGCCGACGAGCTGCTCGCCAGACTGGCCGATGTCACGACCCGGCGGCTGATCGCGGTGCTCGACGTGTTCGACGATCGCTCCGAGCACCTCGTCGACCTGGCGCTGCGAGCCGATCCCCTATTTCTCGGCGAGATCACTGCGATTCGGTCCGATCTATCGACCCTGCGTCGAGCGATCTACCCGCAACGCGAGGTGCTCGACATTCTCCGGCGGACGTCGTCCCCGCTGGTCTCGGAGTCAGGCCGTCGGCGGTTCTCTGACGTCTTCGACGTGGCCTTCCGGGCCTCCGGGGGTGTCGAAGAAGCGCGCAGCGCGTTGGCCGAGACACTCGACGCCTACCGTGGCGCCGAGGCTCGTCAGGCGACCGAGGTAACGAAGGTTCTCACCGTGTACGCAGCCATCATGTTGCCTCTGTCGCTGATCGCGGGGTTCTTCGGCATGAACTTCTCGAACCTGCCTCTCGTCGGGCGCGATGGCGGCTGGATCGTCGTCGCTGGCTTCATGGCGGTCATTGCCATCGTCTCGCTCGGCGTCTTCATCTCTGTCGGCTGGACACGCCGTCCGTCTGGTCGGGCCGCCGGCGCGGCCCTTGGCCGCGGGCTCGTCGAAGCCGCCCGCACTCCGGCTCAGCTTGTCGGCGCGGTGTACGAGATTTCGACCATGCCGTTGCGCTCGACTGCCAGCGCCCGGCGGCCGCGACCGCGAGCCGCACCGGGCGACGAGGACCGCTGACCAGCCGGACTCGACGTGGTCGCCGCACGCACAACCCTGTGGCCCGACTGTTCGGCCGGCGCTCACACCTGCGAGACTGACATTGCCGGATCACCGGTTGCGTGAACCGCAAGACCGGCAACTTCTGAAGGGGAGCGCCTCGGCGGCGGCCCCGGCCCCCGAATGAGGAGACGATCAATGACCGAAGCGCCCATGATCGACATCGGTATTAGCGAGGCCGACCGTGAGGCCATCGCCGAGGGCCTCTCCAGGTTGTTGGCCGACAGCTACACGCTGTATCTGAAGACCCACAACTATCACTGGAATGTGGTGGGTCCGATGTTCAACACGCTGCATCTCATGTTCGAGACCCAATACAACGAGCTCGCGCTCGCGGTGGACGAGATCGCCGAACGAATCCGGGCCCTGGGCGTGCCTGCCCCGGGTAGCTATCGCGAGTTCGCGGCGCTGTCTTCGGTGACCGAAGACGAGGACGCGCCCGACGCTACCGAGATGATCCGTCGACTGGTTGAGGGGCAAGAGACCGTGGTCCGCACTGCCCGGTCGATCTTCCCGGCGGTCGAGAAGGCCAATGACGAACCAACTGCCGACTTGTTGACCCAGCGCATGCAGGTCCACGAAAAGACCGCCTGGATGCTGCGCAGCATGCTCGAGTAGCGGCCGTCTCGATGGAGTACGAGGCGATCATTCAAGCTGCGTCGGAGGCTCGTGAGCGTGCGTACGCGCCGTACTCGGGGTTTCGGATGGGAGCGGCGGTGTTGACAACCGATGGGCAGGTGGTTGCAGGTTCGCTGGTGGAGAACGTCTCGCTGGGGTTGGCGATGTGCGCGGAGCGTGTTGCCTTGTTCGCGTCGGTTGCCGCCGGGGCGCGGCCGAAAGCTCTTGCGCTGGTGTCACCGCGCACCGACGCCGAGCTCACGTTCCCGTGCGGTGCTTGCTTGCAGGTCGGACTGGAGTTGGGCGGACGTGACATGGTTGTGATCGCCGTGGGCACCGACGGTGAGCGGGAACAGGTCGTGCTGCGCGATCTCCTTCCTCGGGGGCCGCGCAAGGGCTGATCACAGCGTGGGCAGGGTCTGGTCGCCGAGCCATGGGGCTTCTTCGGCGGGCGGGATTCCCCCGAACAGGCGCGGCGCTGGGCCGAACTCGAGCCCGCAACCGTGGTTGACTGAGTTCGTGAACGATCCCGGTCGACAGTCCGCCATGCGCACCGACCCGACGCAGCTGGTGTTCCGCTCGCTGAACCGTGTGGTGAGACCGCTCGTGAAGGCCGGTCTCGGATCGCCGTTGCCGGTCGGGCTCGGAGCGGTGGTGATGGAGGCGACGGGGAGGATCTCGGGTGAGCCGCGGGAGGTGCCGCTCCTTGGACTACGGATCGGCGACCGGGTGCTGGTTTCGACCGTCCGTGAGACGTCGCAATGGCTCAAGAATGTCGAGGCGAACGACGAGACTGCCGTGTGGTTTTGCGGCCGCCGACACGACACAACCGCCACAGTGCGACGTGGCCCCCTGAACATCGTCACGCTGACGCGGAGCTGAGCTCGGGCAGGGAATGCCCTGGCGAGTGCATCTTCATCGAGATCGAGTAGCGCCTACCGACCGCTCAGAGAATCGCAGTTCGCTTCTCGGGATCGTGGCCGGCCTGGCGATCGGAGCGCTGGTCATCTTGTCCGGCAGCGATGGCAGCTCCGAGGCCGACTAGGCCCACAATCCGGAGGTGATGAGTCGGCCGTCGTTGGCGGATCCTGGTTTAACGGGGACTTCGGTCGGTCGGCGACCACCCCAATGACAAGCCGACAACTCACACGAGAATGCCAGCCGCCCATCCGATCCATCGCCGCTCGCAGGGTCCCCGTACCGCGCGACTACCTTCGGCCGGGTCGAGCGGCGTCGGTCGGTGCGCCTGTCAGGCGTCATTCGGACAGAGGTCGATCCAGTCGATCTCGAGACGGAAGGGACCGTCCACCCCGTCACTGATGAGCAACCCGATACGCGTGGCGAGGTGCTTGCGAAAGGGCAGGTCGTCGATGGGCCGACCGAAGATCGCCGGGGACAGTTTGTCGAACGAAATCGAGATCGTTTGCCACTCTCCCGGAGCGGGGAACTCGATCGGAGCCCGGTGCGAAACTCGACGACTTCCAGAGGCAAGGTCGTCGTCGAAGGTCACCATGTAGGCACGGTCGTCGGGTCGCGCCCGAAGTTCGATGCGCTCGTAGGGGCTGAGCGCCTCCGGCTCGAGCGGCAAACGCAACGATGAGAAGCCGCCACCGTCGGTGTCGATCTCCCCCTCGAAGATCAGGATCCCGGCTTCGAACGACAGCCCACCGAATGACCGGCCACCCATCACGTCGTCGTTGACGACCATCCATCGTTGGTTGGCCTGATCGGAGTCGAAGTCGGCCAGGCGGCGGCGTGGGGCTTTCTCGTCGTTGGGGCGCATTGGGGCCGGCTCCGGTATCGGTGTCCTGGGATCATGTCTTGGCGGCCCGTCCCGGAAGGCATCCGGCGCTCACCACCCAGACGTGCCGGGCTCACCCTTGAACGGGCCGACAATGTCGTCGGTGATCCATCCCCCGTAGAAAGCACCGGCTTGGGGTCGCGCCACTTCGCCGTCCACCGTGCAGCGGACCCGGCCCGGGTAGAACGAGATCCAACCGGCGTAGTCAGCGAACTCCGGGTACGGATCCGGATATCGCCAGCCTACGGGTTCGGTGGTTCCCGCAACGGCCACGTACTCGGCCGCACCTTTCCACTCGCAGTGCGATGAGCCCGGCACGCGCACCAATCGCCCGGGAATCACCGATTCCGGCGGCAGATAGAACGTGGGCGGGTGCGACGTCTCGAGGACCCGCACCGACCGGTCGGTCGATGCCACGAGACCTTGGGCCTCGGATACTTCCACGGCGCGGCCGTCCGGTACGACCACTGGGGGCCGTGGGTAGTCCCACACCGATTCCTGGCCGGGGCCGGGATCCTCGGCGAACGGCGGGCGTTGCTCGCCCCGATGCTGCCAGCCATCGCGGGCATGCTGAAGCCACGCTGGAGGGACGTTTCGCACACTCACCACGCTACCTGTGCTCGCCGCCAGCGCTGATGGCCCTGCGGTCAGGTTTCTCGGAACGTTGTGAGGTTGACGCCGAGCTGAGCCAGCCGGCAGGCCGTGCCGGCGGTTGGGACGTCAGGGTTCTTGGGTGGTGGGGGGTTCGATGTCGAGGAGGTCGCATGCGTCGTCGGCGAGGCCCTGGCCGGCTTCGCCGTAGAGGTTTCGGGCCACATCGACGCCCTCGTGTTCAAGTTCCGTGATCTCGTCGGTATGGGTCGCGGTTGCGGCTATGCGGACCTGGGGCAGGAACTCCTTCACCCGCTGGATGGCGACCAGGTTGGCTGCGTGGTCGCTCATGGCGAGGACGACGAGATCGATTCGGGGATCGAGACAGAGCCGGCCCCAGAACTCGACGTCGAGGGCGTCGCCTCTGATGACGTGACGACCGGCGGCACAGTTCTCGGAAGCGACCTCTGCGATTCGGTCGACTCCCATGACCACGTCGCCCCGCCGTCGAACGAGCTCGTCGTAGGCGCCGGCTCCGACTCTGCCCATCCCGAACACGATGATCTGAGCGTCGATGGGGTCGATCAAGGCGTCGTCGGGTTGGACCGGTCGCCGTTCGAGCCGGCCGAGCAGTGGCGACAAGCGGGCGTACACCGTGTAGCGGGCGGTGTTGAGCGGGGCCGCCAGGGCGAAGGAGAGGGCGACGGCGACGGCGATGGCCGAGGTCCACCGCTGGTCCAGGACGTCACGGTCGACACCGACGACTGCGACGATCAGGCCGAACTCGCTATAGGTCGCGAGCGAGATCGAGGAATG
>JAOTYQ010000426.1 GCA_029861725.1 Acidimicrobiia bacterium
GACGTCACCAGCGATGCGGGGACGCCGGCCGGTGGACTGACCTCGACCCGGTACGAGATCGACGAGGGCCCGGCGTCGCAGGAGTTCTTCCACAGCCGAGGTTGGACCGACGGGCTGCCCGTCGTGCCCCCGACCGCCGAGTCGGTCCAGGCCTGCCTCGATTGGGCCGTGCTGCCGGCGGGCCACCTCGTCGGGGTCGAACCGGTCCGTCAACGGGCGATCACCGCCGAGAAGCTGGCGATCAACGCGGTCATGGCCGGTTGCCTTCCGATGCACTTCCCGGTCGTGGTCACCGCGGTGACGGCGATGCTGCAGGAGCGGTTCCTGGTCCACGGAGCCACCGCTTCCACCGGCGGAGCCGCCGTGCTGGTGGTGGTCAACGGGCCGATCCGCAACGAGATCGGGATGGATCCCACCTTCAACGCGCTCGGTCCGAGCGACCGAGCATCGACGTGCATCGGTCGGAGCATCCGGTTGATCCTGCAGAACCTCCTCGACGTCCGCTCCGGGGGGATCGACCGGTCGACGTTCGGCCACCCGGGGAAGCTGAGCTTCTGCCTGGCCGAGGACGAGGACCACTCGCCCTGGCCGGGCCTGGCCGCCGAGCGGCTCGGTGACCCCGAGGTGTCGGCGGTGACCGTCATGGCGGCGATGGGCCCCCGCCAGATCATGAACGAGTGGACGACCGACCCGGCGGAGATACTCGACACGTTCGTGGCCGAGATCAAGGCCAACATGCGCCACTACTCGCTGTGGCCCGGCAACTACGCGATCGTGCTGCCACCCCAGCTCCGGGAGCATTTCGCCCGGGCCGGTTGGACCAAGGCCGACATCCGCCACTACGTGCACACCAACGCCGTCATCCGCCGGCGGGAGTGGGCCGAGGTCGGGAAGGGCTCGGTCGTCGGTGACAAGGGCGACCGTGACTACGCCGCCCTGCCCGATCCCGACCACCTGCTCGTCATCGCCGCCGGCGGCCCAGCCGGCGGGTTCGGTGCCGTGATCCCGCCCTGGCTCGGCCACAAGAGCCGGGCCGTGACCGTCCCCGTCGGCGCCTGCGTCGACTGCTAGATCCGAGCCATGGAGACCCAACGATCATGACCATCGAGGTCCTCGACCCGACCCACGGTGAGGGCGCGGCCCCGTTCGCCGTCGCTCCCCGTCTCGAATCGCTCGCCGGGGCGACGATCGGCATCGTCTCGAACGGCAAGCAGGGCACCCGCCGGTTCTTCGACGCCCTGTCGTCGGAGCTGATCGAGCGGCACGGCGCAGCCGACGTTGTCCGGCTCACGAAGACCAACTACAGCGCACCGGCCGACGCCGACATCCTCGATCGAGCCAAGGAGTGGCACGCCCTGGTCGCCGGCGTCGGGGATTGAGGCAGCTGCTCGTCGTGCAGTCTGCACGATGCGGTCTCCGGTGAGCTCCTCGGGCTTCCGTCGGTCGGCATCATGACCGAACCGTTCGTCAGCGCAGCCGAGCTGATGGGACAGGTGCTCGGGGCCGACGGGTACCCGTTCGTCGTCATCGACCACCCGATCAGCTCGGCCACCACCGAGCAGCTGGCCGACCGGGCCAGGCTGGCGGCCGAGGCCTGCGTCGAGCACCTCGTCCAGTCTCGGGCCTGATGGCAACCCACGACCCCGACTATCTCGTCATCGGTGCCGGGGCGATGGGGATGGCCTTCGTCGACGTGCTGCTCACGGAGACCGATGCCACCGTCGTCCTCGTCGACCGCCGCTCGCGGCCAGGCGGTCACTGGACCGATGCGTACCCGTTCGTCCGGCTCCACCAGCCCTCGTCGTTCTACGGCGTCAACTCCCGACCCCTGGGCGACGACACGATCGACCTGGCGGGGTGGAACGCCGGGCTCTACGAGCTGGCATCGGCGTCGGAGGTCTGCGCCTACTTCGATCAGGTCATGAACCAGCGGTTCCTGCCGTCGGGGCGGGTATCGTTCTTCCCGAGCTGCGACTACGGGGGCGACGGCTCGTTCACCTCGACGATGACCGGCGCGGTCCACGCCGTCGCCGACGGCACCCGGGTTGTCGGCGCCACGTACATGAACGTCACCGTGCCGGCCACCCACCCGCCCCGGTACGAGGTCGACCCCGAGGTCCGATGCGTCCCGATCAACGGCCTGGCGTCGATCGCCGAGCCGCCCGAGCGCTACGTGATCGTCGGCGCCGGCAAGACCGGGATGGACGCCTGCCTGTGGTTGCTGGCGAACGACGTCGACCCCGACCTGATCACGTGGATCACCCCTCGGGACTCGTGGGTGCTCGACCGGGCCAACATCCAGCCCGGGCCGGACTTCGCCCCGGTGGTGATCGGCAGCGCGGCGAGCCAGATGGAGGTCGCGGCCGGAGCGGGCTCGATCGACGAATTGTTCGCCGGGTTGGAGGAAGCCGGCGTACTGCTGCGGATCGACCGTTCGGTGCGACCGACGATGTACCGGTGCGCCACGGTGACAAAGGCCGAGCTCGATCAGCTCCGGCGGATCGAGAACGTCGTCCGCCTCGGCCGGGTCCGTCGGATCGGTGCCACCGAGATCGAACTGGACGAGGGATCGATCCCGACCGGGCCCGGTGTGCTCCACGTCGACTGCAGCAGCGACGGGCTGGCCCGGCGCCCGGTGGTGCCGATCTTCGACGGCGACCGGATCACGCTGCAGACCGTACGGACCTGCCAGCAGGTCTTCAGTGCGGCGTTCATCGCCCACATCGAGGCGGCCTACGACGATCCCGACGTCAAGAACCGACTGTGCACGGTCGTGCCCCACCCCGACACCGATGTCGATTGGCTCCGGGTGACGCTGGCCAGCACCCTCAACGCCATCCAGTGGCGGCAAGATCCAGGACTGACGGCCTGGCTGAACGACGCCCGGCTCGACGGGTTCTCCCGCACCGGTCGCTACCCGACCGCCCGAAACCGCTCGGCCAACGGCCCGGTGGGCGACGGCGCAGACGAGGTAGCGAGCTCTGGCGGCGTACTCGGCGCCACCCGCCGGTTGCTGGCCAGCTCCGGCCCGGCCGTCGAGAACCTCCAGGCCCTGCTCAGCCAGGCCGAGTCGAGAACGTCCAGCGGCTGACCGCCAACGCCGAATCCGCAGCTGACACCGGGTTGGCGGCGACAGCGGGTAGGGTCGACTCGCCGGTGGCAACGACGCCACTGGCCACGAGCCCTCAGCGAAGTCCGGTGAGATCCCGGCGCTGTCCCGCAACTGTGATCCCCTCCGGGGGTAGCCAGGTCGCCTGGGGGTTGGTGAGCGCATTGTGTCCTCGGAGGAAGGACCGGTCGCAGGCTGCCAGCCTCGAGCGATACCTCCGAGCAAGAGGAGGTATCCATGAAGCAACTCACCCGACCATTGGCCTTCGTCATCGCCGCCGTATTGCTCGTCGGCGCGTGCGGCAGCGACGACACGGCCGACGCGACCGGCACCGAGGCCGACAGCGCCCCTGCCGAAGACAGCGCCACCGCCGAAGCGAGCGCCGCTGAGGCCGCGTCGGAGGAGGAGACCGCCGGTTCGGGCACGTTCCCGGTCACCGTCGAGACGTCCTCGGGGGCTCTGACGATCGGGGCCCAGCCGGAGCGGATCGTCTCGATGTCGTCGACAGCGACCGAGATGCTGTTCGCCATCGGCGCCGGTCCTCAGGTGACCGCCGTCGACTCGTTGTCCAACTACCCGTCCGACGCACCGATCACCGATCTGTCGGCGTTCGAGCCCAACCTCGAAGCGATCGCCGCCCTCGAGCCGGATCTCGTTGTGCTCGGCTTCCCCAACGACGAGCTCGAGACCGGCCTCGCCGACCTCGGCGTGCCGGTGTTGGTCCAGGCCCCAGCCGCTGCCGTCGACGACACCTACGATCAAATCGCCCAGCTGGGCGAGGCCACCGGCCAGCTCGACGGAGCGGCCGCGGTCAATGCCGAGATCCGGGCCGGTATCGAGGCGATCGTCGCCGAAGTGCCCGAGTCGTCCGAACCGGTCCGGGTGTACCACGAGATCGACGACACCTTCTACAGCGCCTCGTCGGCAAGCTTCATCGGCCAGATGTACGAGCTGCTGGGCTACGAGAACATCGCCGATCCTGCCGATCCGGACGGCAACGGGTTCCCCCAGCTCCAAGTCGACCAGATCATCGACGGCGATCCCACCCTGATCGTCTACACCAACGCCTACGACTACGGAGCGGACGACATCGCGGGCCGCCCCGGATGGGAGAGCCTGACCGCGGTGGCCAACGACAACATCGTCGAGGTCGACGCCGACCTCTCGTCACGCTGGGGTCCCCGCATCGTCGAGTTCCTCCAGCTGATCGTCGACTCGTCGCCGGTGGCCACTGGATGACGGCGAACGGGCGGCTGGAGCGGGCCCCGGCGGTCGAGACCGAGGCTCCGGCGCTGCTGAGCGATGCTGCTCGCCGGGCCTTCCAGCTGCCCGTGGCCGCCGTCGCCGTCGCCACCGCGATGCTGGTGGTCGGCTTGGTGTTCAGCCTGACCATCGGTCCGATCGACATCGGCTGGCGGCAGGTCGTGCTGGAGCTCGTCGACCGGCTCCCGGTGCTCGCTGCCGACTCTGGCCTGACCGAGCAGCAGGAGGTCATCCTGTGGCAGTGGCGGATGCCCAGGGCGGTGCTGGGAGTGCTCGTCGGCGCATCGCTGGCCCTGAGCGGCGCCACCTACCAGGGAGTCTTTCGCAACCCGCTGGCCGATCCGTACTTGCTCGGTGTCGCCGCCGGCGCCGGTCTCGGGGCCACCCTGGTGATCGTTGGCGGTGTCGACACCGGTTGGGGTCCGTTCGACACGATCGCGGGCGCGGCGTTCGTCGGCGCGCTCGCTGGGGTAGGGCTCACCGCCACCCTCGGCGGCGGTCCCGGCCGGGCCCCTGCGACCCTGCTGCTCGCCGGAGTCGCCGTCGCCTCGTTCCTGACCGCAGCCCAGACCTACCTGATGCAGCGCAATACCGACACGCTGCGCCAGGTCTACACCTGGATCCTCGGCCGGCTCGGCACGACCGGGTGGGACGAGGTGCTGGTGCTGGCGCCGTACCTGGCGGTCTGCGGCGTGCTCGTCCTGGCCCACCGACGCCATCTCGACGTCCTCCGGCTGGGCGACGACGAGGCGGCGAGCCTCGGCGTCGATCCCCGACGGGTCCGGGTGATCCTCGTGATCGCGGCCTCGCTCCTGGCTGCCGCGGCGGTGTCGGTCAGCGGCCTGATCTCCTTCGTCGGCATCATCGTGCCCCATCTCATCCGGTTGGCGGTCGGCGCCAGCTACCGGATCGTCCTCCCGCTGGCTGCGATCGGGGGTGGGGCCTTCCTGATGCTCGCCGACCTGGCGGCCAGGACGGTGGCAAGCCCGGCCGAGCTGCCGATCGGGGTGGTGACGGCCTTCGTCGGCGCGCCGTTCTTCGCCATCGTGCTCCTCACGAGCAGGCGGGCACTGGCAT
>JAOTYQ010000427.1 GCA_029861725.1 Acidimicrobiia bacterium
TCCGATCTATCCCGATCGTCAGCACGTGGGCGGTCGACCCTCCGCGTTGTTCCAGCTCGCGAACTATCTCCACAGGTGCTACACGCTACCGTCGGGGCGGCGGAGTCGTCAGACCGGAACGGGGGTCACGGGGCCAGTACCTTCACCGGTTTCAGCTCGCCGTCGCGGGTCTCGTAGACGGCGAGGACCTCTTCGCCTGGGCCCCGCACGACCAGCCGGCCAGAGCCCGGGGCCGGGCCGAGGGGGCGGCCGTTGCGGACCTGGCTGGCGACGACATCGTCGACGTCGATGACGGCCATGCCTCGCACGAGATCGACGAGGGGGCGGAGGACGAGGTCATCGAGCCGGCAGCAGTCGTCGAGGGTGAATGGCCCGACCGCGCTGCGGCGGAGCTGCTGCAGGTGAGCGCCCCCGCCGAGGGCAGCGCCGAGATCGGCGACCAGGGTCCGGATGTAGGTCCCCGAGGAGCAGTCGACCACGAAGTCGTAGGCGAGCGGATCGTCGGTCGGCTCGAGGTCGAACCGGGTGATCGTCACCGGCCGCGGCTCGCGGGCGATCTCCTTGCCCTCGCGGGCCAACTCGTGGAGGCGCTTCCCGTCGACCTTGACCGCCGACACCATCGGCGGGATCTGCTCGATGTCGCCGAGGAAGCCTCGAGCGGCGGCGGTGACGGCCGTAGGATCCAAGCTCATCTCATGGGTGGCGGTCACCTCGCCGCTGGCGTCGAGGGTGGAGGTCTCGATGCCGAAGCGGGCCCGCCCCGTGTAGGTCTTGGCGGCCCCGGTCACGAACTGGAGCAGCTTCGTGCCCGCTCCGACGCCCAGGACGAGGACGCCGGTGGCATCCGGATCGAGGGTGCCGGCGTGGCCGACCTTGCGGGTGCCGAGAGCTCTCCGCACGTCGTCGACGACGTCGTGGCTAGTGCAACCGGCCGGCTTGTCGACGAGCACGCAACCGGTGGCGCCGGAATCGGAGCGAGCCCGTCGGCTCATGGCTCGTCGCCTGCGGCGTCGGTCGGATCGTCGTGATCGTCGCCTGCGTCGGCGTCGGTGCGCTCGATCGACGCAAGGATGTCCTCGATCCGGGCTCCGGCCCGCACAGCGGGGTCGAACGCGAAGGCCACCTCGGGCGTTTTGCGAATGCGGGCCGATCGGGCGATGTCGGCCTGGATCGGTACCCGATGCTCGTCGAGGGCTTCGAGGGTCTCGGCGTCGTGCTCGGGGTCGGCGAGGGTCGAGATATATACCTGGGCCCGGTTGAGATCGGCGTCGACCTCGACCCCGGTGACGGTCAGGAAGCCGAGCCGTTCGTCTTCGATCCGTTCCAGGTGATGGGCGATGATCTCCTGGAGCAGGGTGTTGAGCCGGGCCGTGCGGGGGTAGTGGCGATTGGTCGCCGGTCGCGACTTGCGCTTGTCACCTGATCGTCGTGCCACCTGTCCTCGCTTCCATCAGTCCTCGTCACCCCACCACCGGACCAGCTCGAGCACCTCGATGTCGGGTCGCGACCAGAGATATCGCTCGACGGTGTCCATCGTGGCCTCGAGATGCGATACGCCGTTTCCGACCGCGGTCACCCCGATGGCGGTCCGCTGCCACTTGTCGTTGTACTCGACCTCCGCCGCGGCCACGGCGGCCAGCTGATCGAGGTGGCGGATGATCGGGGTCACGACGGAACGCTTTGCCTTCAGCGACTGGCAGGTGGGGAGATGGAGGTCCGCCCGCAGGATCAACACATGCAACGGCATGCACGTGCGCCCTGGGGCCTAGGTGCGGGGGATCTCCCGCTCCTCGTAGGTCTCGATGACATCGCCCTCCTTGAGGTCCTGGAAGTCGGTGAGGCCGATGCCGCACTCGAACCCAGCTTGAACCTCGCGGACGTCTTCCTTGAACCGCTTGAGCGACGAGACGGCCCCGTTCCAGATGACCGTGCCCTCCCGCAGGAAGCGGACCTTGGAGCCGCGAGTGACGACGCCGTTGGTGACCATGCAGCCGGCGATCGCCCCGACCCGGGGGATCCGGAAGATCTCGCGGACCTCCGCCTCCCCGGTGACGACCTCCTCGACTTCCGGCTCGAGCAGGCCGAGCATGGCGTTCTCGATGTCTTCCAGCAGCTTGTAGATGATCTCGTAGGTCCGGATCTCGACCTTCTCCTGGTCGGCCTGCTCCCGGGCCTTCCGGTCGGGCCGGACATTGAACCCGAGGATCGTGGCGTTCGACGCCGCTGCGAGCTGCACGTCGTTCTCGGTGATCCCGCCTACGCCCCGCAGCACGAAGGCCAGCTTGACCTCGTCGCGTTCGAGCTTCTTCAGGCTGTCGCTGACCGCTTCGAGCGATCCGTTGACGTCGGCCTTGATGATCAGGTTCAGGGTCGTTGCCTCCCCCGCCTGGATCTGCTTGAAGATATCTTCGAGCTTGGCCCCACCGCTGGTAGCCGATGCATCGCGGCCGAGGCTGGCGAGGCGGTGCCAGTGCTCCCGAGTGGATGCGACCTTGGCCGCCACCTTCTCGTTGGGAGCGATGACGAACCCGTCACCGGCCTCGGCGACGTCATTGAGCCCAAGCACCTGGGCCGGCGTCGACGGTCCGGCCGATTCGATGCTCTCACCGCGGTCGTCGATCAGCGCACGGACCCGTCCCCAGGCGGCACCGCTGACCAGTGGGTCACCGACGTTCAAGGTGCCTCGCTCGACCAGAACGGTGGCGACTGGCCCGCGCCCGATGTCGAGGTGGGCTTCGAGAACGGTCCCAGCCGCCCGATCATCGGGGGTGGCTCGGAGGTCTTCGAGCTCGGCGACCACGAGCAGGTTGTCGATCAGATCGTCGATGCCCTCACCGGTCATCGCCGAGACCGGCACCATGATCGTCTCGCCACCCCAAGCCTCGGGCACGAGCTCCCGCTCGGAGAGCTGGGTCATCACCTTCTGAGGGTCGGCCCCTTCACGGTCGATCTTGTTGATGGCGACGATGATCGGCACGTCGGCCGCCCTGGCATGATCGAGCGCTTCCAGGGTCTGTGGCATGACGCCATCGTCGGCGGCGACGACGAGCACGACGACGTCGGTCGCGTCGGCACCCCGGGCCCGCATCGCGGTGAACGCCTCGTGACCGGGGGTGTCGAGGAAGGTGATCGACTTGCCGTTGCGGCTGATCGAGTAGGCGCCGATGTGCTGGGTGATGCCGCCGGCTTCGCCTTCTACCACGTTGGACGAGCGGATCCGGTCGAGGAGGAGGGTCTTGCCGTGGTCGACGTGGCCCATGACGGTGATCACCGGCGGCCGGGTCGGCCACTCGTCGCCCTCTTCGCCCTGGGCGTCGAACTCGAGGAGCCTCCGGAGCTCGACCTCTTGCTCCTCGCCGGGATCGACGAGCTTGATCTGCGCGCTGATGTCCTCGGCGAACAGCTCGATCATCTCGTCGGTCAACGACTGGGTGGCGGTGACCATCTCGCCATTCGTGAGCAGGAACCTGACCACGTCGGCCGCCGTGCGGTTGAGCTTCGGACCGAGGTCCTGGGCGGTCGATGCCCGCTCGATCACGATCGTGCCTTCGGGAACCGGGGCGTCCTCGGCCGAGTAGGTCGGGACGTCCATCGGCGTGAGCTCTTCCATGGAGCGACGCCGACGGCTCTTCCGCCGTGGCCGCCCACGGTTGGCGGGACCACCTCGCCCCGGGGGTCCACCGCGTCCAGGGGGGCCGCTGCGTCCTGGGGGTCCGGACGGGCCGCCGCCGGGACGGCTACCGCCGCCAGGAGGCGCGCTACGGAACCCGCCGCCACCGCCGCCTGGGCGACCACCACCGCCCGGGGCGCCGCCGCCGGATGGGCGGCTGCGACCGCCCGCGCCCGGCGGGGGCGGGATCGGCTTGCCTCCTCGCCCGCGGGGCGGGCCGGGGGGCGGTGGGATCGGCTTGCCGGCACGGGTGCGAGGCGCCCCGGCCGGGGGCTGCTTCGATGGCGCCGAGCCAGGGGCACCGCCGGCGGGTGGCGCCGGAGCAGCCTTCGCCGCTGGGGCGTCGGCCGGGCTGGGCGATGGCGTGCCGACCGGTGGAGCGTCGGCCGCAGGAGGCGATTCGACAGGGGCGGGCGTCGGCGTGGGGACCGTCGATGAGGGGGCCGTCGGCGGGGCCTCGGCCGCAGCCGGCCTCGGAGGCTCGGCCGCCGGACTCGGAGGCTCGGCCGCCGGTTTCGGCGCCTCGGCCGCCGGTACCACCGGCTGTGGCGCGGGGGCAGGGGTGGGGGCCGCTGCCGGAACGGGCTCCACCGGTTTGATCGCTGGCGGAGGTGGCGGGATCGCCCGCCCCTCTGGCTTGGCGCCAGCGGAGCTGACAACGCGGGCGGGGGCCGGCTCGGCGGGCTTGGGCGCCGCCTCGCTCTTGCCGCCACCCTCGTCGGTGGCGGGCGGCTCCTCGGCCGCCTCGGCCTTCTTCCTCGGCGGCGGCTTCTTCGTCGAGACGACTGCGGCCGGTGCGTCATGCTCCGCAGCGTCGGCATCGCCGGCTTCGAGCTCGGGGGGCTTGATCAACCCTTCGCGGTCGGCCTTGCGACGGACGCGGTCAGCCTGCGCTTCGACGATGCTCGAGGAATGACTCTTGACTCCGATGCCAAGGGCACCGCAGAGTTCTATGACTTCCTTGTTCGAGAGACCCATCTCTCGTGCGAGTTCGTATACGCGGACTTTTCCTGGCACGTGTTGCTTCCACCCTTGCGGGATTTTTGATCGCCGCGACGCGGCTGGGCGACAATCCAGCCTAGCGCCACAAGGCGCAAGATGGTTCGTGTTGCCACCCACTCAATGTGCGGCTCTCGGGAAAGGGCGACGAATCGCTCGGTCCCCTGGTTCCGAGTCCTGCACACTAGCCCCATTACGCGCCAACACCGCTCGAAACCGCCGTCCTCGGCTCAGCCGGTCTCTGCGTCGGAGCCGGGATCGGGGCCCGCCGAGCCAGCCGCTGCGAGCTCGGTCCGCACCGACGCCACCGATCGAGGGTCTATCGGGGCTCGCAGGGCACGAGACCACTGTCGGGCTCGGGTTGCGGCGTCGAAGCAGGCGAGGGCAGATCCGGCACAGACCCAGGCACCTCGGCCAGGCCTGCCGGCCCCGAGCCGGAGATGGCCGCCATCGGCGACGAAGCGGATCAGCTCCGCCGGCCGGGCTCGCCGCCGGCAACCGAGGCAGGTCCGGGTCGGCTCACCCACGCCTGGCCCCGATGCCCACCAGGCGCTGGCTAATCGGCTGGGCTCTCGACGGGCGCTGGATCCTCGTCCGCCGCCAGCGTGTCGGAATCTGCATCGCCGCCGGCGGTGTCGCCAGCTTCGGGATCGCCCGTGTCCTCCGCAGCGACCGCGTCCTCGGTCGCGACCTCCTCCTCGGCGGCGACTGCGTCGGCCGTCTCACCGGCGTCGTCGGCGACCGGCTCATCGGCATCGGCATCGACGGTCTCGGGCT
>JAOTYQ010000428.1 GCA_029861725.1 Acidimicrobiia bacterium
CCAGGCGACCGAGTCGACCGCACGGTCGACCCGGAGGTCTTCGCCGACGATGACCTCGAGGAGCGCGATCGTGCGCAGGCCGAGGCGCTGTCGTCGGGGCTAGCCATCCCCGGCCTCGACCGTCGGGTGCTGCGCGTCCCCGCTGGCACGGTCCTCCTGGCCCACTACGACCTATTCCATCGAGGGTCCCGGGTGCACGGGAACCCCGAGCCTCGCTACCTCTACAAGTTCTACGCCGCCCGGGTTCACCCGCCGCACCGCAGGGACGACGTCGAAGCGTCGCCGCCTCCGACGTCGGTACGTATCCGACCAACCCTCGCCCCGATCGTCGCCGCCAATCGGCGCTGGCTTCGCGGCACTGCGTCCGACGGCGACAGCAGCGACGGCTGGGCGGGGGTGGCGCCGCCCCCGAGCAGGTGGGAGGTCGACAGCCTTGTCCGGCTCCTCGGTCACGGCCGTGAGGACGAGCGCGTCGCCGCCGCGTACCGCCTCGGCCGGGCCGCCAGTGAAGGGGGTCCGAGTGGGGCCGAGGCGCTGCAAGGCCTGGAGTCGGCGCTGACCGCCGAGTCCGAAGGCGTCCGCCGGGCCGCCGGCCACGGGCTCCGCCAGGCAGGGGCCGCCGGTATCCCACCCCTGCTCCGCGGCCTCGACCACCCGTCGGCCACCACCCGACGCCCGGCGGTTGCCGCTCTCGGCGCAACGGCCGCGGCCTCGTCGCCCGAGGCCATAGCCGCCCTCCTTGGGGTGGTTGCCGACGACCCGGACGACCTCGTCCGATCGAACGCCGCCTACAGCCTCGGTCAGGTCGCCCGGTCGGCCGAGGTCGACGTCGCCCCGATCGTCGACGCCCTCCTCGCTCGGCTCGCACCGGGGGCCGAGCCCGACAACGCCTTCGGTGCGGAGCTGACACGCTCGACCGTGCGCCAATCGGCCGCCTTCGGACTGCTGCAGGCGCTGGCAAACCACGCCGTCGGCCACGACCAGCTCGACCGGATCGTCGCCGGCCCCCTCCAGGACCCCGACCGCTACGTTCAAGGCTTGATCGCCGAGGGCCTGGCCCGAACCCCGGACCTCCCCCGGGCGACTCGGGAGGCTCTCGTCCGGTACCTCATCGGCCGCCGCTGGAACCCGAGCCCCCGCCCGGGGTGACACCACCGAACGTGCGTGACGTTCCGGCTCAGGCGTGAAAGTGGGGGAGGATCGTCTCGCCGGCGAAATCGATCATGGCGAAGAGATCGTCGGGGGGCATGCCGCCCTGGTCGCACATGAAGAGATAGTCGGTGAGGCCGGCCGCGTCTCGCCATTCCTCCATGCGCTCGATCACCTGCTGGGGGCTGCCGCACACGGTCGGCCCCGCGGTCGTGAACCGGTCGAAGTCGAATGGGCGGATGAAGTCCGACAGCGACGGCGTCGACAGCGCGATGTGGTCGATCAGCCAGTCGAAGTAGACCGTCATCCGCGGTTCCATCGCCGCCCGGGCGGCTTGAGACGTTGCCGCCACGTTCGTGTGGGCGATCGCCCCGACCCGGCATCTCTCCGGCGGGCGACCCTTCTCGGCCCAGATCTCACGGTACCTCTCGGCGAGCGGGGTGAACATCGACGGTCGACCGAACACGCCGGGCAGCATCAGCGGCAGGCCCATCTCCGCCGCGAACTCGACCGACTCCATCGACGAGCCGCCGCCGATCCACACCGGGAACGGCGACTGGACCGGGCGGGGCTGCGTGGTCATGTTCGCGAACGGCGCTCGATGCTCCCCGATCCACGTGATCTGCTCGTGGTGGAGCGCCTCGACAACGAGCCCGACGTTCTCCTCGTACATCGAGCGAGAGCAGGCCGGGTCCTGACCGAACGCGTGGAACGTGTGCTCGTAGAGGTTCCCCCGACCGAGGACGAGATCGACTCGGCCTCCTGAGAGCAGGTCGAGGGTGGCGTACTCCTCCGCCAGACGAATCGGATCGTTGTTGGCCCCCAGCGCCACCGCGGTGCCGAGGCGGAGCGTCGACGTGCGCTCGGCCATCGCTGCTAGGAGCACCGGGGGCGACGAGATGATGTAGCTGCAGAAGTGATGCTCGCCCACGCTGGCCGAGACGAAGCCGGCCTCCTCGGCCCGAGGGGCAGCCTCGACGACCATCCGGTGCCGCTCGGCCGGGGTCAGCAGGATCCCCGTCACCGGGTCGGGGAGGAGATCGCCCATCGTGGCCCAACCGATTCGCATGCCCCCACCGTGCTCGACCGGCCTCGATGACCGCAAATGGTTCGTGTGGCCGCCGAGCTGACCGTGCTTTAAGGTGCGCTCAGAATCGAACTGAACAAGAACGAGTCGCCCGGGAGGTCGCCATGAAAACGAGAGCAGCGGTCCTGCACGCAGTCGGTGAGCAGTGGAGCGTCGAGGAGATCGAGCTCGACCCCCCAGGACCGGGCGAGGTGTTGGTGAAGACGGCCTACGCCGGCTTGTGCCACTCGGACGAGCACGTCGTCACCGGTGACCTCGTGCCACCCCAGGAGCTGCTCGACCTGCTCGGCGTCGACACGATCTTCCCGATCATCGGCGGTCACGAGGGGGCGGGCGTCGTGGTCGAGGTCGGGCCGAACGTGACCAAGGTGGCACCAGGCGATCACGTCTCGTGCGCGTTCGTCCCGGCGTGCGGGATCTGCCCGCCCTGCGCCGAGGGCAAGCAGAACCTGTGCGATCTCGGGGCCCGCACCTTCGGCGGCGGCATGATCACCGACGGCACGTTCCGGACCCATGCTGCCGACGGCACCGATCTCAACACGCTGGCGAAGCTTGGCACGTTCGCCGAGCACATGGTCCTGGCCGATGCATCGGTGATCAAGGTCGAGCCCGACCTCCCCCTCGAGGTGGTCTGCCTCGTCAGCTGCGGCGTCGCCACCGGCTACGGCTCCGCGGTCAACCGGGCCGAGGTCAGAGCTGGCGCCACCGTCGTCGTCGTCGGCTGCGGCGGCATCGGCTCGAACGCCGTCCAGGGAGCGGCGGCTGCCGGAGCGGCGAACATCATCGCCGTCGACCCGGTGCAATTCAAGCAGGAGAAGGCGATGGAGTTCGGCGCCACCCACGCCGTCGGCTCGATGGACGAGGCGATGCCGCTGGTCACCGATCTCACCTGGGGCCGAATGGCCGACGCCACGATCCTCACCCCTGGCGTCCTCTACGGCGAGCTGATCCAGCCGGCGATGGCGCTGACGGCCAAGGGCGGCACGGTCGTCGCCACCGCGGTCGCCCCGATGAGCCAGGAGGACGTCAAGCTCGACCTGGCGATGCTGACGCTGAACCAGAAGGAGCTGCGGGGCACGATCTTCGGTTCGGCCAGCCCGAACTCCAGCATCCCGGAGCTGTTGATGCTCTACCGCCAGGGCAAGCTCAAGCTCGACGAGCTGATCACCCAGAAGTACTCGCTCGATGAGATCAACCAGGGCTACAAGGACATGAACGACGGCAAGAACATCCGAGGAGTCATCGCCTTCGACTGACGTCCCTCGACGACGCATCACACGACAGCGTCGGGCCTCATCTTGACCTGATCTTGAGAAACGCTGCATCGGGCCCAGACACGGGCTCGGTACGTTCCGTCGTGTGCCGGTCAGTCCCAACCCCGATACGACGACATGGCGCCGGGAGCCCCGCCTCGTCGTGGCGGTCGTCGGCGCCGTGCTGCTGCACGGCGGCCTCCTGGCCGCCGGGAGCTTCAAGGGCACCTACGACGCCTATGTCCATATCTTCTTCGCCGATCACTACGCCGAGGGCTGGTTCACCACGTGGGAGCCCCGCTGGTACACCGGCTTCACCGTGGTCAGCTACCCGCCGGGCAGCCATCAACTGGTGGGCCTCGTGTCCCGGGTCATCGGCCTCGAACTGGCCTTCGCCTCGGTGCAGCTGGCGGCCGTCATCGGCTTGGTCATCGGGGTGTACCGGTTCTCCCGTCTCTGGGTCGGTCCGTCCGCGGCCGGGTGGGCGGCAGTGGCCATGGCGATCAGCTCGTCACTCACCGAGGTGGTCCACGTGTTCGGGCAACTCCCGACCACGCTCTCGTTGGCCCTGCTACTCAACGCCCAGCCGTCGGTGTGGCGCTGGACACACGACGGTCGCCGCGGCGACCTGGTGGCAGCGCTGACACTGCTGTCGGCGACGACGGCCTGTCATCACGTCACCACCCTGTTCGGGTCGATGTTCTTCACCGGCCCGGTGTTGCTCCGGGCGGCGCTCGACCACTGGGGGGAACCCCGCCCCGACGAGACCCGGGGCCACCCGGCGGTCGTGGCCCGGCACAACGTCCTGCCGCTGACCGCCCGGCGGGCTCGCCGCGCGATGCCGGTGCTGGCCCGGGCGGCCGTCCTCGGCTTCCTGACACTGTCGGCCCTGATCACGGTGATCCTCCCGTACTGGCTGTGGAGCAGCAGCGACCCCATCACCCAGGTCCCGATCCCCCATGCCAGCCGGGCCGACTTCCTCGGCGATCCCGATGCCGGGCTGGTGTTCTGGCTCCTCCCCTGGGCGTCGATCCTGCTCGTCGTTCCTCACGCCCTGGTCCGGGGCCTGCTCGGTCGGCCCTGGCCGCTGGCGCTGTCGGTCGGGGTGCTCGCCCTCCTCGGCACCGGGGGCACGACGCCGCTCCCTCGGCTCGTCCTCGGCGGCGCGTTCGACATCCTCACCCTCGATCGCTTCACGATCTGGGCGACGGTGGCCGTGCTACCGCTCGCCGGCGCCTCGATCGAGAGCTTGTGCGGTGGCCCGCTCCGAGCTCGGATCGCCGAGCACCTCGGGCGTCGAGCGCCAGCACTGGCCGGCGTTGCCCTGCTCGGCGTCGCCGTGGTCTCGACCACATTCGCTGGCGCGCTCGGGCAGTTCCGCCCGCTGCAGCCCGCCCCGATCGACCCCGACCCGGTCGTCGAGTTCATCGCCAAGGATGGGCATGATCGCTGGCGTTACCTCACCCTCGGGTTCGGCGACCAGATGGCGTGGGTGGCGGCCAACACCGACGCCGCCACCGTCGACGGCAACTACCACTCCGCCCGCCGGCTGCCAGAGCTCACGACCCGGTCGGTCGAACGGCTCGAAGGGGCGAAGTACCAAGGCGTCCCGGGTATAGGGTCACTCCAACAGTTCCTCGGCCACCCCGGCCGCTATCACCTGAAGTTCGTATTCTCGGCCGACGAGTTCTACGACCCCCTGCTGTGGGGCATGGGCTGGCAGCGGCTCGATCGGTTGAGCAACGGAGTGGTCGTCTGGGAGAAGCCGGACGTCAGCCCGCTGCCCGACCTGCTCCCTCGACGGGAGATCCCCGCCTGGCAGCGCCTCGCCTGGGGGACGTTGCCGCTGACCGCCATCGTCGCGGCGTCGGTCAGCCTCGGCTGGATCGCCGTCGGACGTCCCGGGGCGAGTCGCTTCGACACCAGCTCGGGGCGACGTCACTG
>JAOTYQ010000429.1 GCA_029861725.1 Acidimicrobiia bacterium
GCTCAGCGCGGAACCGCCCCAGCAGCGCACCGTGGCGTTATCCAACACCGCGCATGTATGGCTGAAGCCGGCGGTGATGGCGACCGCGGTGCGGCCGGGGCCCAGGTCGACGGGTCCAACGGTGCCGGGGGTTTCGTCGTCGCCGATGGTGTCGGTGTTGCCATAACCCAGCGCGCCCGCACTGCCGTTGCCCCAGCAGCGCACCGTGGCGTCGTCCAACACCGCACACGTATGCCCACCGCCGGCAGCGACTGCGACCGCGGTGCGACCCGCCCCCAGATCGACTGGCCCCACACTGCCGGGAGGCTCGTCGATACCGATGAACTCGGTGTTGCCGTAACCCAACTCGCCGAGCTCGTTCGAGCCCCAGCAGCGCACTGTAGCGTCATCCATCACCACACAGGTATGGCCAAGATCGCCTCCCGAGGCGACTGCGACCGCGGTACGATCCGCACCCAACTCAACCGGCCCGACGCTGCCTGGCGTCTCGTCGTCACCGATGAACTCGGTGTTGCCATACCCCAGCTCGGGGCCGACGCCCCAGCAGCGCACCGTACCGTTGTCCAACACCACGCACGTGTGGCCGAGGCTGGCGGCGATACGACCAGCGAGCTGCGATCGCGGTCCCGCTGGAGCCTCGCTCTGGTCGGCAGCTACGAGCGTGTCGCCCGGTTCGGCCGGTGCCATCGAGCTGGGGGCGTCCTGGGAGGCGGCGGGGACCACCCCCAACAGCGAGACCACGACAATCCCGACAACAAGAACTGCCCGGCGGCCGCGGGTGGCGGCCCCCGGAGATTCCCCCAACGCGGCGGTTCGTCTGCGCAGCACAATGACCGAGACCCCCTTGGCGGGTGTCGCCCGGCCCACTCACCGATCGATGAAGACGCATTCAGACTTATCCCACGATCCGGGCACACGTACCACCGCCGAAAGTCCCGCATGGGGGTTCAATCATTGTGTGGGTCCGGCCATGGCCGGCGCGGCCGCAGCGGTCGGGCCATCAAGGTGACAGCCAAGGTGGCCTCAGCGCTCAGACCTTCGAGCTCTCGGCTCTTGCTCGTGTCCCTGGGCCGGCGTCAAGCAGGGTGGGCGGCCTTGGCTGTCGAGCGTGATTCGACACCAGGTCTGCGATGGCGGGGACGCACCCGCAGCGCCTGCGGCTGCGCCGACCCTGGCCTCGTGGGCGTGGGAGTCAGCGGTCGAACCCTGCGGAATGCGAGCTGAACTCGGCGCCGAGTTGCATCTGCTCGGTGGCCTGCTTCATCTCCTCGGGCACGTCGCCGAGGAAGAAGAAGGGCCCCGGAGTGGCGATGGCGAGCAGCCGCGGGAAATGATCCGCCGCGGTGTTGCCCAGGTGGAAACCCAGGGCGCCGGCGTCGGCGAACTCGTCGCGGACGTAGAGGGCGTTGTCCTGCTCGGAGACGTAGACGTGGACCGCCTCGGCTCCCGGCTCGTTCTGCTCCATCGCGTCAGTCACCTCCGCGTAGATCGACGCGAGCTCGTCGAGCTTCTCGGGCTGCGCCGTCCACTTGTAGACGACGGTGATGTGGTTGCTGTCCATGTGTTGACTCCTCGGGTCCGGGCTTCTCCGAGGAGGGCCCTGGCGGTGGTAACCGATTGGTTACTTACCGGGAAGGTAACTGATCCTCTGATGTGCTGGCTCCCATCGAGGCGCCAGACGCGAGTGCCGACGCGATCCGGGAGGCCTTCACCGGCTACGCCTCCGCCAGCGAGGGGTGGTTTCGAGGACGCGGGTGCCCTCATGTGCAACACCGCAGTCGAGCGGGCCGCGCTCGACCCCGGGAGCAGGCGCTACGTCACCGCCTACCTCGAGCGACTCACACGGGCATTCCGCCACGCTCTCTCCAACGCAAAGCGTTCCGGCGAGATCGACGCGAACGCCGACCTCGACGAGCTCGCGGCGTACTTCACCATGGCGCTGATCGGGGTTGCGGTGCATCCGAGCCGAGGCGGCTCCCGAACTGGTCGAGGCGGCGTGCACGGTGGCCACGAGCATCCTCGACTCCCGCCCCGCGACTCTGCGCTGAGACCCGGCGTCCGACCCGTGGTGGTGTTGAAGCAGCCGCGCCGACCGGCGGGCGCTGCCGGCCCTACGCGGCGGTGGTGTCGGGGTCGGGGACCTCGCCCCGGATTCTGGCCCGGAATCGGATGTATTCGGCGGTCAGCGTCGCGATGAGAATCACGGTTGACACGAGGACGACGTTCTTGGCCGCCCCGCCCCAGATGGCCACCAGCAGCGCGATCGCCATGACGCCGATCACGCGTTCGTAGAGGTAGGTGCGCCAACAACGCCACGCCGCAGCGGCCTGGGCGAGGAGATACAGGCCGATGGCGGCAACGAGGAGCACGGCTACCACGTTCTCCATCGGGTCGTCGGGGTGCAGGAACGCCTCTTCGAGTGCGACCGCGTAGAACACGATGCCGGCAATCATCGGGTAGTGCAGCAGCGAATACACGTCGCGGGCGATGTGACCGGTCTCACGAGCATCGGCGAGTCGTAGGGCTGTCTCCATCACCTCTTGCAGGCGATCGAAATAGGACCACCACATGGCGCCCACCCCGGCAAGGCCGACCGCCAGCAACAGCGCGAGCGATGTGTCGATCCGTACCCCTTCGACAGCGATTCCGACAGCGATGATGCCCTCGCCGAGGGCGATGATGAGGATCAGGCCGTGCCGCTCGGCGAAGTGGGCGGCATCAACCTTCCAGTCGACCTGACCAGCGGAGACGGTGGCAATCACCTCGACGCTGAGCGCCGCGAGCCAGATCCATTGGAGCGCGTCGCCCCCCACCAACCCGCCGACCAGGACGATCGCCGTCGCGGCGAGCGATATCGGGAGATACGTGACGACCGCCTTGAGCTCTTCGGGGTCGTCGCGGGTTCCCAGCACGAACACAGCAGCTGCGACGATCCGCACCAGGACATAGCCGAATGCCAGCCAGTCGCCATCTCCCTCGAATGCCGTCGGCACGGCGAAAGCCATGCCGAACACGCCCAGCATCGAGGTGAGTACGGCGACCCGGATGATCCGGGGCTCGAGGTCGACGACGTTGGTCGTCCACGTCCAGTTGGTCCATGCCCACCACATGAGCGCGAGGAGAAGAGCGCCGCGGAGTATGCCGGCCAACGTGAGGTCGTGGACGACAAGTGAGACCACCTGAGTGATGGCGAACACGAAGACCAGGTCGAAGAACAGCTCGAGAGGATGGGCAGCCTTCTCCTTCAGTCCCTCTTCGAGTGTCTCGATTCTGTCCTTTGGGCCCGCGACGGACTCTGAATCCTCTGTAGTCATGTCCGGACGAGATTATCGACAACGGGGGGAGTGCCCTCTCGCCGGCTGGCGCCGCCGCCGACCGGCTCTCGGTCTCTACCGCCGGTGGCCTCCGGGTACGTCGTTGCCGGGTAGCCCGTCGCCGTGGTGGGTTAGGTGGTTGGCGACGGCGCCAAGTCTGGCGGCGGTCATCCGCACTCGACGTGCGAGGTGGGCCCGAACTGACCAAGGACTCTGAACGTCCAGCCCTGCCCGCGTCACCTCGAGTCAGATGCGTGATCTTGAAGCGGCTCAGGTGGAGTGCCGAACGTCGTAGCCGGTGGTGACGGCCGGGTGGGCCTCGGCTCGGGACATCCTGACGCCGCCGAGACTTCTCGATGGTGCTGCGGTGCACTCCGAATCGGTCGCTGAGCGAGCTCAGCGACGCACCTGCGTCGTGACAGGCCACGAGTTCGTCGACCTCGGCAGAGCTCAGCCGCCGGACCCTTGTGCGCCTCACCATCAGATCGCAGGCCACAGGCCAATCAGGGAGCGAGATCCGATGGTTCGAAAGTTGTCCCGGGAGGGACCTTTGGCCCTCCGGCTCGGTGGGGTCGCTGAGGTACCGTGTGCGGGATCGCTCCGGCCATGTCTGCGCAGATGAGGTGTACGCCGTGACGGAACAGGTGCACGCGTCCACCATGACGTGCAGGGACCGGGTCCTGACCTCGCTCGATCATCGCGAGCCCGATCGCATCCCCATCGACTTCGGTGGCACCCCGGTGACCGGGATCCACGTGTCGCTGGTCTCGGCGCTGCGGACCCACTACGGGCTGGAGCCACATCCGGTCCGAGTACACGAGCCGTATCAGATGCTCGGGCTGATCGACGACGATCTGAAACGAGCCATGGGTGTCGACGTGGAAGGCGTCGTGGGCCGGGAGACCATGTTCGGCTTCCGGAACGACCAGTGGAAGCCATGGACGACCCCGCAGGGGCTCGACGTGCTCGTCTCGGAGGACTTTCGGACCACCGTCGACGAGCGCGGTGACACCCTCATCTATCCGAAGGGGAACCTGTCGGCCTCACCCAGCGGCCGGATGCCGAAGACCGGGTTCTTCTTCGACACCATCGTCCGGCAAGAGCCGATCGACGACAGTCGGCTCGACCCAGCCGACAACCTCGAGGAGTACGACCCGGTGTCCGACGCCGACCTCGACGATCTCGACGATGACCTCGCGATCGCAGAGGCGACCGGTCGGGCCGTGATCGCCGTGCTACCGGGCATGGCGTTGGGCGACATCGCCTTCGTCCCTGCGCCGGGCCTCGAACACCCTCGGGGGATCCGAGATGTCACCGAGTGGTACATCTCCATCAAGAAGCGTCCCGAGTACGTCACGCAGGTGTTCGCGGCCCAGGTCGACATCGCGCTGGAGAACCTCGCTCGCATCCACGGTCGGGTCGGAGATCGGCTCGACGCGGTGATGACCTGCGGCACCGACTTCGGGACCCAGACCTCGGCGTTCTGCTCGGTGGACACCTTCGAGAACCTCTGGTCCCCCCACTACCGACGGGTCAACGACTGGATCCACGAGCACACCAACTGGAAGACGTTCAAGCACTCCTGCGGATCGGTCGAGCGGTTCATGCGGTCGTTCATCGAGTGCGGGTTCGACATCATCAACCCGGTCCAGTGCTCGGCCGCGCACATGGAAGCCGACCACCTCAAACGCGAGTACGGACGCGATCTGGTCTTCTGGGGAGGAGGCGTCGACACCCAACACACCCTGCCCTTCGGTACTCCCAACGAGGTCCGCGACCAGGTGCTGCGTCGTTGCGAGATCTTCGGCGAGGGTGGGGGTTTCGTGTTCAACACGATCCACAACGTCCAGGCGGGCACGCCGGTGGAGAACATCGTCGCGGTGATCGACGCCGTCCACGAATTCAACGGAAGGGCCTGATCGACGATGACGATGCTCCGAGAGCTCTACGAGGCGGTGCTCACCGGGGAGGACGAGAGGGCGGCTGAGTTGACCCGGCAGGGTCTCGATGAGGGGCTCACGCCGCAGACGCTCATCGACGACGCCATGATCCCGGCCATGGGCGAGGCCGGACGCCTGTTCGAGATCGAAGAGTACTTCGTTCCCGAGCTA
>JAOTYQ010000430.1 GCA_029861725.1 Acidimicrobiia bacterium
CACCCCCTCGATGAAACAGAACCGCAGAAACGACCGCAGCCCAGCAATGAAGAACTGCGTCGCACTCACCGACACCGCCCCCGACTCGCCCACCACCGCTTCTGTCACCTTCCCCGCCGTGACGCAGCCAAGCCCACCGCTAGATGCCAGCCCATCCAGGAGCTGGCGTGCATGCCGGACATACCCCCGGATCGTGCCCGCCGTCAGGCCCCGCTCGGCAAGCAGATGACGCTCGAAGGACGCCAACAGCACCTCCATTGACGAGGTCACCACCGCCGGCCCCTCCGGGTCCGCCGCCCCCAGTCTGCGCAAGACCCCCAACAGACACCGCAGGCCCGGACGTGACCACGACCCTCGGTGACGCCCGACAGAGCGCTGCCAGGCGAGAAACTCCTCGACACGCTCATCACTCAACTCGGCGACCGTCAACCCGTTCTCCTCGATCCAATGACTCAGCCGCCCCATCTGACGGAGCTGGTTGACAACGGTCAGCGGCGTGTAGCCCCACTCAAGCAACTCCGCCTCGAACTCCACCGCAAACGGCGCCAACGGGCCCGTCACCCGAACCTCGCTCACCCTGCTGGTCGCTCTACCCACGATTCCTCCTTCTCCGGCTTCGGTGAAAGAGAGACTGAGCGACCCGGCTGGACTATGCCGACAAAATCAGGCCCCGCACCCCCGCCGACCACGCCCGTCACGCCAAGGTCGGCATAACGCAGAGATCGGCATAACTGTGGGGACTTCTTGGGGATCCCTGCCCGTCGGGCGATCCGCTTCACAGCCCGGTCGGCGGCGTGGCGGTCCATCCGCTGGCCGCCAGTGCCCAAGAAGATTGGCCCGGTGGTCCGTTCACCGATGTAGAGGCGGACCGCTCGCGCCGTTCGAGGGGCGAGCGGGACGGTCGCGCTCTTGCCGCCCTTGCGGATAATTCGCAGGATGTGATGGCCTCGTTCGAGGCCGAGGTCGTCGATGTCGGCGTTCAACGCTTCCGACACCCGAAGGCCGTTCAATGCCAGGAGCGAGGCTAGGGCGTGTTCACGTCGGGTGCCGATGCCGGCTTGGACCATGAACGCGCTCAACTCGGTGCGGTCCAACCCGAGGGTTCGCGACTCGTTGTCGACCCTGGGGCGTCGGACGTGGGTGGCGGGGCTGCAGTCGACGTTGCCTTCTTGTTCGCAATACCGGTAGAAGCTGGCCAACGCTGAAAGACGGCGGGCGACCGTCGAGGCCATCAGGCCTCGGGCTTCCATCGACCGGCCGAACAACTCGAGATGGGATCGTTGGACCTCGAACAGGTTCAGTCCGTTGTCGCGGCACCACTCAGCGAACAAGCGCAGGTCGGTGGCGTAGCTGGTGCGGGTCGAGGTGCCGTAGCCAGCCAGGAAGCTGGCCGCGATCAACAACTCGCGGCGAAAGGTCGGATCGTCGAGAGAAGACAACTCGGACATGGCGGTACTCCTGATGACCCAGCCCCGCGAAGGTCGGGTATCAAGTCCAGCCCGACCGCAACCAGCAGCGTGATACCGAGCAGGCCGTAGGTGCGTGGGTGGCGTAGTGCTACTTGGTGAGTATGCGCGCCCAGCCGAGCGCCGCCCGCCAGGTCTCCGCCGCTGGGAGGTGGTCGCCTCCCGGAAGGCGGTGCAGCTCGAGTCGCCCGGGGCCTCCTCCCACGGCCCGATCGGGACCTCCGGGTCCTGCTCGGAGTGCCAGGCGGCAACTGGCACCCTGGCTCCGACATCCTCGACGGCGAAGCCCCAAGGCCTGGCAACCCGCCGAACGTCATCGACATGCCCTGGATTGCGCAACCCGACCGCGGCGAGCGAGAACCGAAGGATCGGTCGCGGCGCCAAGCGACCAAGTCGCATGAAGAGCTGGACGCCGAGTGGCAGGTCGCGATCCGGTGGGCTCATGGGAGCCTACGATCCGAGTAAGGCGACGCCGCGCACTGCCGGATGGCCAAGTGATCCTCCCGCCAAGGCGTAGGGGCCCCCGCCGGACCATCCCATGAGGACGATCTTGCGGGCCGACGATGCCGCTTCCTCAATGGCGACCGCGGCGATCTCCTGGGGGTTCGCCTGCGACCGGGTCTCGGTGTTGTCGTAACCCGGTCGCACGTGGCGAATCTGACTGATCCCGGCGAGGTCGATATCGCGGGGCCGATTTGGTGATCGGGGCCGACGGCCTCCAGTCGACGGTGGCCCGCCGGCTCGGCGCCCCCATCACCCGTCGGGGCAGGTGGGCCTGGGCCTACATCCTGCAGTACTTGACCGACGTCGATCTCCCCACCGACTGCTACCGGTGGCTATACCGCCCCGGGCTCGGCGCCGGCGTGATCCCGACCAACGCCAGGACCTTCTGCCTGTTCGCGGCATACCACCCCGCCGGTTCCGGAGCCATGGCCGACGGGACCCGGCGGCGGCGATGGCGGCCACGCTCCACACCCTCGACCCGGACCTCCCACGGCGACCCTACGGACCGAGCTGGGCGCTTGTGGGTGATGCCGGCTACTTCAAGGACCCCTTCGCCGCACACGGCATCACCGACGCCTTCCGCAATGCGGAGCTGTTGACCGACGCCGTCATCGACGGCGACCTTCCTCGCTACGAGGAGCTGCGCGATGAGTTGTCACGGCCGGTGTTCGACACCCTCGAGGAGATCGCGAGCCACGACTGGGACCTCGACACGCTGCCAACCCTTCACGTCAACCTGTCGCGGGCCATGCGCCGCTAGGACGATGCCGCCGACCCGGCCAGGGCCGCCGCCAGGTGACATGATGGCGTCATGGGTGCCGTCATGCGGTTCGCCGGCCTGGAACTCGATCCCGCAGCGCGCCAGCTCCGCGACGACAAGGGCGCGAACGTGCACGTCGAGCAGCAGGTCTTCAACGTGCTCCTGCATCTCGTCGAGCACCGCGATCGGGTCGTGCCCAAGGCCGAGCTTCTCGACGCCGTCTGGGGCCACCGCTTCGTGACCGAGTCCACGCTCACCAGCCGGATCAAAAGCGCCCGCCGGGCCGTTGGCGACAGCGGCGACCGCCAGGAGGTGATCCGCACCGTCCGGGGGATCGGCTATCAGCTCGCCGCCGAGGTCGACGTCGTCGACCCGGGCCCGTTCCACGACCCGGCCGAGACCGCGGACCCCGGTGACGATAGCGAGGGGGCGCCGACGGGGACGGTGACGTTTCTCTTCACCGATGTCGAGGGGTCGACCCGCTTGTGGGAAAGACACACGGCGGCCATGGAGGGCGCCTTGGCTCGCCACGACGAGATCCTCCGTGACACGATCGTCAAGCACGGCGGCTATGTGTTTTCGATGGCGGGGGATGCGTTCTCGGCGGCGTTCGGCCGGGCTCGGGATGCGGTGGCGGCGGCGCGAGTGACCCAGGAGCGGCTCGGGGCGGCGGAGTGGCCGGGCGGTGTCGAGATCCGGGTCCGGATGGGGGTGCACACCGGCGAGGCCCTGGAGCGGGATGGCGACTATTTCGGGCCGACGCTGAGCCGGGCCGCACGGTTGATGGCGGCGGGGTGGGGCGGGCAGGTGTTGTTGTCCGATGTTGCGGCTCGGTTGGTGTCCGACGTCGGGATGGTCGATCTCGGCGTGCACAGGCTGAAGGATCTCGGTGAGCCCGAGCGGTTGTGGCAGCTCGGCACGGCGCAGTTCCCTCCGCCGCGGGTGTCGGCGGCGGCCGACGTTCGGTTGCCGGAGGCGTTGACGTCGTTCCACGGTCGGGCGGGCGAGACCGAGGAGCTGGTGGCGCTGTTAGCGACGGCCCGGTTGGTGACGCTGGTGGCGCCCGGGGGGATGGGCAAGACCCGCTTGGCGGTCCACGCCGCGGCGAGGACCGCGGAGGCGTTCCCGGGTGGGGTGTGGTTCGCGTCGTTGGCCGAGGTCGGCGGCGACGACGCCGAGGCGGTGCCGTTCGCGGTGGCCGACGCGATCGGGGTGCGGGCCGAGCCCGACGTGCCGTTGGTGGCGACGCTGGCGTCGTGGATCGGGGCGCGGCGGGCGCTGTTGGTCGTCGACAACTGCGAGCACGTGCGGGGGTCGGCCGGGGCGATGGTTGCCCGGCTCGTCGAGGCGTGTCCCGGGTTGACGGTGCTGGCGACCAGTCGGGTGCCGTTGGACCTGCCGGCCGAGCAGCGGTTGACGTTGGGCGCGCTCGACGTCGATGCCGCGGTGGCATTGTTCGGTGATCGGGTGCGCCGTTTCGACCCCTC
Source organism: Acidimicrobiia bacterium (assembly GCA_029861725.1). GTDB lineage: Bacteria > Actinomycetota > Acidimicrobiia > Acidimicrobiales > SZUA-35 > CADEDH01. Next base: position 4,218 of record JAOTYQ010000430.1, read on the forward strand.
GGGGGCGGGCCCGGGTCCCGGTGTGGTCGAGCTGTGCGAGTTCCTCGGTGGGATGCCGTTGGCGATCGAGCTGGCGGCGTCGCGCTGTCGGGCGATGACGCCGGGCCAGCTGCTCGAGCGGATCGGCGACCATCCGGAGGTGCTAGCCGACCGGTCGGCTGCGGGCAAACCCCAGACCCTGGAGGGGGTGCTGGGCTGGTCGGTGGCCCAGCTCGACGAGATCGCTCGCGAGCTGTTCGCCCGCGTGTCGGTGTTCCATGGCGGGTTCACGCTGGAGCGCCTGGAGGAGGTGGCGGCGGCCGGGCTCGACTTCGACGAGGTTCTCGATGCGATCGATGCGATCGTCGATGCCGCGCTGGTCACCGTGGAGCGGGGTCCGGACGGGATCCGCTACCACCAGCTCGAACCGGTCCGCCAGCACGGCCGTCGTCTCGTGCCTGTCGAGGTCGAGGCCGAACTCGTCGAGAGCCATGCCCGAGCCTTCGCCCGCTTGGCCACCGACATCGGTGCGGGGGTCCAGGGTCCGGAGTTTGCGCAGTGGGCCGACATCGCCGAGCGGGAGCTCGCTAACCTGCGGGCGGCTCACCGGTGGGCGATCGACCATCGCGTGGCCGAGGTCGCGGTGGACATCGTGGCCGGCCTCGACGAGTTCATGAACGAGCGGGTCGTTTCCGAGCTGTGGGAATGGAACGACGCCACCGTGGCGCTAACCAGTCGCCGTGGCGACGAGCTCGAGGCCAGGGCGCTGGCTGCGGCGGGGGCGAGCTGGTTCCAGCAGCGCCGCCACGATGAGACGCTCGCCGCGCTCGACCGGGTCCGGGCCATCCCCGCGGCCACGGCGTCGGCCGCCCGGCTCGCATGTTGGGCCTGGTGGGGGCTGACCAACCGGGGTGAGTTCGCCCAGGCGCAGGAGGTGTGGTTGGACGCGGCGGAGGACGAATCGCACCACTGGGATCGAGCCTTCCTCCACGCCTCGACGTTCGTCAATGCTGGCGCCGACCGGGCACGGGCGACGGCACTCGTGGCAGCGGTCGACTCGCCGACTCTCCGAGCGTGGCACACCATCTTCTCGACCCCGATCTCCGGTCCTGAGGAACGGCTTCTCGCCGCGGAAGCGAGCATCGACGAGGCGGTGGCTACGACCGAGCGGATCGGCGCCCACCATCCGATGGGTGTCGCCCTGTACTGCCGCGGTCTGATCCTGGC
>JAOTYQ010000431.1 GCA_029861725.1 Acidimicrobiia bacterium
CGTACCGATGGCCAGCACTGCACCGTCGCGGGCGAAGGCCAGGCTCGACACCGGGCCGAACGTCGGCACGATCGTCACCTCGCGGCGCTCCGGGTGGACGATGAACGCCCCGGCCGCACTGCCGAACGCCAACCGGCCCCGGGCGAAGTCGTGGGCGGTGGTGATGGAGGAGCCGGTGAACTCGAGGAACCCGGTGTCCAGCTCGCCGGTGATCGACCCGCCGAGATCGTAGGTCCGTAGGGTCCCGTCGTCGAGGAGCACGTGGAAGCCCCGGTCGCGGTCAGGGGCGAGGCTCACCAGCCCGGCGACCTCGGTCGTCGAGACGAGCTCCATCTCGCCGGGGTCGATGTTGACCACCGACACCTCCTGCTTCCGGCTCGGTGTGAATCCGACGACCAGCATGTGCCCCGATTCGAGATCGAGCTCGACCGCATCCTCGGCCAGGATCACGTCGACGACGAGGGCCATGGTTTCGGCCTCGCTGGCGGTTTCGACCAGCCCGGTCATTTGTCCACCCTCCCAGCGGCCGACTCGGGCGTCGGCCGAGATGGCCAGGTAGCCGCCGGAATCGGGCACCGCGACCAGGGCCGGGAACGGCTCCCCGTCGACGGTGGTCAAGGCCAAGCTCGACCGGTCGCCGGTGGCCAGATCGATCTCCTCGACGGCCGCGCCATCGCCGCCGGTGGCCACCGCCGAGCCCGCTGCGAAGGCCACGGTCGACGGTCCGGCGAGATCGATGGTGCGGTCGGCCAGCGCGTTGGCCTCCAACTCGTAGATCTCGGCTCGGCTCGCCGACGGGTCGCGGGTGTACAGCGTTCCGTCCTCCCGAAGCTCGGCCATGACGATCGTCGGCAGCTCGATAGTGCCGCCGACCGGGCCGGTCCGTCGATCGACCAGCTCCACCCGGTCCGGGGAGGTGACCACGACCAGGCCGTCGGGTCGAAGGCCGAGGTCGAGGGCCCGGGACGCCGCAGTCGTCTCGACTCGGGAGACGACGAGCCCTGTGGCCAGCTCGACGGTCACGATCGCACCCTCGAATGTCCCGGCGACCAGTTCGCCGGCGGCGTCGTCGAGGATGACCGCGCTGGCCGCCAGGTCGTCGAGCCGGAAAACCTCCTCCCCGGTCCGGCCGTCGACGACGGCGGTCGACCCGTCCTCCCCGCCCCCCGGATCGGGCCCGAAGGAGACGACGGCCAGTGCGCCGTCCTCGCTGAGGGTGCCGGTGAGCTCGCCGATCCCGCCGACGATCGGGGGACCGACCTGGTCTCCTGTCCGATCGTCGAACAGGAGGGCGACCGGGGCGCCGTCCCGAACCCCGCCGAACAGCATGCGGTGGGACCGGTTGAAGGGGCACGGCGAGCAGACGAAGACCGGCTCGTCGAACCGCTTCTCCACCTCCCACGGGCCGTCGAAGGGGCCGAACCAGGCCCGCAGCCCATCGAGGGTCACGGCGATGCGGCGATCGGCCGCAGCGTCGCCGACCCAGGCGACGCACGGCTCGGGCGGTGGCCCGTACTCGGTCACCTGGCCGGTCAGGGTGTCGCGGCTGATCATCTGCCCGTTGGCGACCGCGAACTCGATCTCGGCACCGACCGCCAGCAGGCCCACCGGGCAGAAATCGGCGGCACCGGCGAACGGCGGCTCGAGGCTGGAGATCCGACTGGCAACCGGGTTGGAGCTGAGCGCCTCGAGCACGGCCTGCTCGGCCTCCGGCCCCGGTTGGCGCCGATGGGCCTCGAGCGCCAGCAAAAGACCGAGGTCGGGGTCGTCGAGGCGAACGGCGGCCGAGCGGCTGATGAGCCCAGCCACCTCGGCCTCGGCCGCCGCCGTCTGGGCGTCGTTGCGCTGGCGGAAGGCGATCGCCCCCGCCACCAGGGTCAGCACCAGCGCCGCACCGACCCCGGCCACCAGTCCCCGCAACCGCCGGACCCGCCGCTCCTCTCGGAGGCGATCGGCCTCGGCAACCTGGCTCGACGCTTCGATGAACTCCTGGTCGACCGGCCGAAGCCGGTCGGCGGCCGTGCCGGTCAGGTCGACGGCGCTCTCGAGCCGGCCGCCCCGGTAGAGGTCGGCGGGCTGGCGGCCTCCTTGCTGCCAGGCGTTAGCCGCGGCGGCCACGGCGTCGAGCGACCGGAGCACGTCGCGATCCTCCCGGAGCCAGGTCACGACCCGTGGCCACTCCCGGAGCAGGGCCTCGTGGGCCACCTCGACGGTCCGCTCCCGGCTGGCGGTGTCGCGGTCGAACGTCAGCAGCCGGGCCGCCCCGTACCGGTCGATGACCGATGTGACGGTGGGATCGTCGCCCAGGTCGACGGCGGGCACGCGGCGCCGGAGATCGGCCGACTCCGCCGCCGGGTTGGTCAACCGCCCGAAGACTCGCCTGGTCGCAGACTGCTCGGCCGGGCTGGCATCGGTGTAGAGCGACTCGGCCCGGGCCGCCAAGGCGCCGCTCAGCCCCCCGAAGGCGTCGTAGGCCTCGGTCGTGATCTGGCGATCGGCGCGGTGATCGAACAGCTCGCTCAGGCAGTACTGCAGCAGCGGGAGCGGCGACGGCTGACCGACGGAGTCGGCCACGATGCGCGCCACCAAACCAGGCTGGAAGGTCACGCCACAACGGCCGGCCGGCTCGACGATCGCCTGCTCCAGTTCGGCGGGGGCCAGTGGCGTCACGTCGACCGCCGCATCCTTCAGAATCGGGGCGAACGATGGGTGCTCGAGCGGGCGGTCGTAGTAGTCGGCCCGGAGCGTCGCGACCAGCCGAAGGGGGGAAGTGGGCTCGGTGACGGCCGCGCTCAGCGCGTCGAGGAAGTCGTCGCCATAGCCGCCCGAGCCGGCGGTGAAGACCTCCTCGAACTGGTCGATGATGACGACGACCACGTCCTCGTCGGATCGGAGGCAGCGGCGGACGCTGCGCAGGATCCCCCGCTCCCCATCCCGGAGCTGATCGAGCAGCGACGGCGGTGGATTGACCGCGATGCGCAGCAGGGCCGCTTCCAACGATTCGAACGGATCGGAGCCAGGCACCATCGTGGTCGTGAACCAGCTCGACGAGTGGATGATGGCACCCGACCGAAGGGCCGGGATCAGCCCGGCCCGCACGACCGACGACTTCCCGGAGCCCGATGGCCCGACGACGACTAGGCATCGGGCCGCCACCATGTCACCGGACAACCGATCGACCAGTTCCTCGACGAGTTGCTGCCGTCCGAAGAAGTCGTCGGCGTCGGCATCATGAAAGGCCCGCAGGCCCTTGTAGGGATTGGCCATGCGCTCGGTCGACACGACCGTGACGGTGCCGGCCCGGCCAACCCCGTCAACGTCCCGGTCGGCAGTCGCAGCCGCCGGCGAGGGCTGGAACGCCCGGACGAAGTCATCGACCGAGGCGAAGCGGTCACCGGGTCGGGCCGCGGTGGCCTTGGCCACGGCAGCGGACATCGACTCCGGAACATCGGCCCGGAGGTCGGACACTGTCGGGATCGGATGGGCGGCCCGGCCTTCGACCCCCCCTTCATCGGCGGTCGGCACCCCGGCCGATGGCAGGGATGCGGTCAGGCACTCGAAGACCACGACGCCGAGGCTGAAGATGTCGGCCTCGGGGCCGAGTGGTTCGCGCCGGAGCTGCTCCGGCGAGGCGTAGGCCGGTGAGCCAGGCGACAGACCGGCCTCGGGCCCGGCCGAGCTGGCCGCCTCGAGGGCAATGCCGAAGTCGCTGAGGTAGGCGTTGCCGTCGTCGTCAAAGAGGATGTTGCCCGACTTGACGTCCCGGTGGACGACGCCGTGACGATGGGCGGCCGAGAGGGCCGCCCCGACCTGTTGGGCCAGCTTCGCCGTGTCCTCGATGGTCAGGGGGCCGTCGTGCAGCCGTTGCTCCAGGGTGCCCCCTGGCAGCCATCGCATGACCAGGTACGCCGAGTCCGGATCGCGCCAGAAGTCGATCAGCGGGACGATGTGGGGGTGCTCGATGCGGGCCACGAGGTGCGCCTCGGCCTCGAAGCGGCGGATGAAGTCCGAACGGGAGGCCAGCTCGGCCCGGATCTGCTTGACGGCAACCTCCCGGTCAACGGAGGGCTGGTAGGCCCGCCAGACGACGGCGAACGCTCCCGTTCCGGCCTGTTCGAGTAGCCGGTAGCCCCGTAGGGGTCGTCCCGCCGACTCGGCGCTCAGCGAGCGGTCTCCGCTCAGGATCGCCTGCTCGAGGTCGACGACGTCGGGCGATGGGTCGAGCCCGCTCTCGTCGGCCAGCTTGCGACGATGGGTGTCGAGGACTCGGAGGGCCTCGGCCGTCCGCCCGCTCCGATGGAGGGCCAACGCATACTGCCTGGTCGCCCGGTCGCGGAGGCCGTGCTCGGCGGTAAACGCCGCCAGCTCGCCGGTTATCTGGGTGTGACGACCGAGGGCGAGCGCCGCCTCCCAACGCTCCTCCTGCATCTCCAGGCGGTCGAGCTGCAGCTGCTCGATCTCGGCTCGGGCCCAGTCGAGATCTTCGAGCTCGCGGAAGGGATCGCCCCGCCAGGCCGAGAGCGCCTGGGAGAGGAGACGATGGGCGGAGGCGGGATCGTTCCGGTCCCTGGCTTCGGTCGCCTCGGCACGCCTGGCCGCGAACCAGCGGTGCTCGATGGCGTCGGGCGAGCCGACCCACCGGTAGCCGGACGGTTCGGTCTCGATCCAGTCGTGGGCCGCCTCGGGCAGGGCCAGGCGAAGCCGGGAGATGTAGGTGCGGATGGCCGGGGCGATGGAGTCGGGGCGCTCGTCGTCCCGCCAAAGGTTCTCGGCCAGCCAGTCGTTGCTGACGACCGTGTTCGATCGGATGACGAGCAACGCCAGCAGTCGCCGCTGCCTCGGCCCACCGATACTGATCGGTTCGCCGTCGTGATCGACACCCATACCACCGAAGACGCGTACGAACGGAGCTCTCGGTCCCCCGGAGTCCAGTTCCCCCGTGCGCCCTGCGAAGCGGGCCATGAAACCATTCTCTCCGATGCACCCCGCCGCGTCACCAATGAGACCCGTGCCGGGCAGGGCGGCGACGGACGGCTTGGCGGAGAGACGGGGATTCGAACCCCCGGAACCCTTGCGGCTTAAACGGTTTGCACGAGTGGCGCTGCAGGTCTGAACCGCAAGACCAGCTTGCCTACTCGCGGCCGGCTCCGGTGCCCCTAAGCGTCGGTCCGCCAGATGGCGTCGATTTCTATGCCGAAGTTGTGGAGGCGGCCGAGAATGCCGTGAAGTGTCGGCTGGTCGATCGCTGCAGCCCGAAGCCGGGTGCTGGCTCCAACCCGATCGGGGCTGAGATCGCTGAACGCATGGCCTAGCTCGGGCCCGAAATGACCTTTCACGTAGATCTCATAGTCTGCTCTCACGAACGGCCTCCTTCCACACC
>JAOTYQ010000432.1 GCA_029861725.1 Acidimicrobiia bacterium
CTCCCGGTCCTCGGCCCGGTTGCGGTCGCGCCGCCCGGACCGCTGCACGGTCCGAGACTGCTCTGGATCGGGGTGGGCTCCATGTTCGGGGCCTTCGCGCTCGTCGGCCTGATCGTCGCTCGCCCGCCGTCCCAGGTCCGGCTGGCCACGACTGCCGGTGCCGACCGCCTGGCCGGGATCAACGCTCGAGTGGGACAGGCCGCCGATCGGCTGGTCTCCCATCAGGACCGGGAGCGCCGGCTCGACGCCCGCCTCGACGCAGCCGACATCAACCTTCGACCGGGTGAGTTCGCCGTGATATGGCTCCTCGGCACGTCGCTGTCCGTCGTGGCGGTCTCGGCGCTGGCCGGCCTGATACTCGGGACCTTGGTCGTCCCGTTGTCGGCAGTCGGGGCGTTCCTGGTGCTCGGGTTCCGGGCCAGCCGGCGGCGATCCCGATTCGCCGACCAGCTGACCGAGACGTTGGGAATCATGGCGAGCAGCCTGCGGGCTGGGCAGAGCCTTCCCCAGGCGATCGAGCTCGTGGCGGCTGAGGCCCCGTCGCCGACCGCGGAGCAGTTCCACCGAATCCATTTCGAGATCCGGGTCGGTCGGGACTTGACCGATTCGATGCGGGAGATGGCCCGCCGGATGGAGAGCCAGGACCTGGAGTGGCTGGCTCAGGCGGTGGACATTCACCGCGAGCTGGGCGGCGATCTGACCGAGATCCTGGACAACGTAGCGAGCACCATCCGAGAGCGGCGGACGGTGGCCCGCCAGATCGATGCGCTGTCGGCCGAGGGCCGGGCCACCGGCTGGCTGCTGATTGGCATGCCGATCGTCCTCTTCATCTTCGCCTGGTGGAAGACGCCGGACAGCATCGAGTCGATGCTCACCGAGCCGGCTGGCCGTGTGTTGCTAGCAGCGGCCTTGATCGGCATGGTGGTCGGGCACTTCTGGATCCGCCGCCTGGTGAAGCTCAAGTACTGAATCCGCCGGCAGAGGAGGAGCAGCCATGTCCATGGTCGTCTGGTCGGCCTCGGCCACCGTGGCCACCGCGATCCCGGTTGCCTGGTGGGCCCGCTCCGCTGAGCGACCCTCGAGCCACCGGGCGAGCCAGAACCTCGCGGGGCACAACCCGACGATGCGCCAGACCGTGCTCCAGCGCTCGCCGGTCGAGCGACTCGTCCTCCCGATGGCCCGGCAGCTCGGATCCCGGCTTGTCCGCTTCACCCCGATCGGGTGGGTCGAACGACGCAACCTCGCCCTGGCCAGGGCCGGACTGTCGGGCCGCGTGACCGCCGAACAGATCCTGGGAGCGAAGCTGATGGTGCCGGCGCTCGTCGCCGCCGTGTTCGGTCTGCAGCTCATCGGCGACGCCCGGCCGCGAACCGTGATCCTGATGCTGGCCTGCCTGGTTGTAGGATTCTACGCCCCCGACATCCTGGTACGGGCGGCGGCCGACCGGCGGGCCGAAGCCATCACGCTGGCCCTGCCCGACATGCTCGATCAGGTGACCATCTCCGTCGAGGCCGGGCTGGGGTTCGAGTCCGCCCTGAACCGGATCAGCCAAGACCAGACTCATCCGCTGGCCCAGGAGTTCCTCCGGATGCTCCAGGACATCCGCTTGGGCTCGACCCGGTCCGACGCCCTCGCGGCCTTGGCAGGGCGATCTCAGCTCGACGATCTGAAGACGGTTGTCCTATCCCTCCGCCAGGCCGACTCGCTCGGCGTCCCCCTCGCCCGAACGCTGCGCACGGTGGCCAACGATATGCGGGAGAAGCGACGATTCCGGGCCGAGGAGCGAGCCCAGCGGTTGCCGACGTTGATGATCTTCCCCCTCGGTCTGTGCATCCTGCCGGCTCTCTTCATCGTGATTCTGGGCCCGGCCATCCTCGCGGGCCCAGGAGGGTTCTGACGGGCCCCTCGACGGTCCTCTGTGTGGTTCCCACGGTCGCTGAACCGGTGGCCTGTTCAGCGCGGCGACGCGGCGATCTACGCTCGTGGTGTGAGTCCCCCTGCGCCCCTTCGTGATCCTCGTCGACCTCGGTCCCGCTTCCGGGCGCCCGAACGTCCCACGGCCGAGCTCGGCCGATGACAGCGCCGCTCAGCGACCCGGTCGATCGGGTCCACCAAGCGTTCCGTCGGCGAGTTGGTGCCGAGGACCTCCCGGAGCGACGACCCGCCGCCGACGAGAGCTGTCCGCTCACTGCGGCCGCGCTGGTCGAGCTGTTCCGCAGCCAGGTGGTGAGTCGGCACGTGGATCGCATGGCCCGACACCTTCGGGCTCAGGGCGTGGGCTACTACACGATCGGCTCGTCGGGCCACGAGGGCATCGCAGCGGTAGCCGCTGCGCTGCGCCCGACCGACATGGCCTTCCTCCACTACCGCGACGGGGCCTTTCAGGTGGCCCGGGCCCGCCAAGTCGATGGCCAGGATCCCATCCGAGATCTCCTGCTCAGCCTGGTGGCCTCGTCGGACGACCCGATCTCCGGTGGTCGACACAAAGTGCTCGGCTCCAAGCCGCTGGCGATCCCGCCCCAGACGAGCACGATCGCCTCCCATCTGCCGAAGTCGGTCGGGGCCGCCTACTCGATCGGCCTGGCCCGTCGGGTACGGCCCGAGCACCAGGCGCTGGCCGACGACGGCGTCGTCGTGTGCACCTTCGGTGACGCGTCGCTGAATCACGCGTCGGCCCAGGCGGCCATCAACACTGCCGGCTGGACGGCGTATCAGAACATCCCGCTCCCCTTGCTCTTCGTTTGTGAGGACAACGGGATCGGGATCTCGGTCAGGACACCCGGCGGGTGGATCGAGGCCAGCATGGCTAACCGGGTCGGAGTCGGGTATCGGCGTTGCGACGGCCTCGACATCGTCGACACCTACCGGGCAGCAACGTCGGCGGCCGAGCACGTCCGCCGTCTCCGTCGTCCGGTCTTTCTCCATATGAGGTGTGTCCGCCTCTACGGACACGCCGGGGCCGACGTCGAGGCGGTCTATCGATCGGTCGAGGAGATCGCCGCCGCCGAGGCCGACGACCCACTGCTCCACTCGGCCCGAATCCTCGTCGATCGAGCGGGCCTGACCGGCGAGGAGATCCTCTCCCTGTATGACGAGATCGACCGGGATGTGCAGAAGGTGGCCGAGGAGGTCTTGAAGGCTCCTCGGCTGCAGGACCGCGAGGCGATCATGGCCAGCATCGTCCCACCGCCGCGGGCCGCGGCCTCACCGCCGGCCGACGAGCGAGGGGGCGGCGAGACGCCCATCGACGACGGGGAACGCCGAGCGATGGGCGAGAAGCAGACGATGGCCAAGCTGCTCAACTGGACGCTGGCCGACCTGCTGCACGGCTACCCCGACATCGTGTTGGCCGGCCAGGACATCGGGGCCAAGGGCGGCGTGTACGGGGTGACTCAGCGGCTGCAATCACGGTTCGGATCCCACCGGGTCATCGACACCTTGCTCGACGAGCAGTCGATCCTCGGCCTGGCGATCGGCCTAGCTCACAACGGGTTCATCCCCGTACCCGAGATCCAGTTCCTGGCCTACCTGCACAACGCCGAGGACCAGGTCCGGGGGGAAGCGGCCACCCTGCCGTTCTTCTCGTCCGGTCAGTTCACCAACCCTATGGTCATCCGCATCGCCTCGCTCGGGTACCAGCGGGGGTTCGGCGGCCACTTCCACAACGACAACTCGGTGGCCGTCCTACGCGACATCCCCGGCCTGGTCGTCGCGTGCCCATCGAACGGGGCCGACGCCGGCGCCATGCTCCGCGAGGCCGTCCGACTGGCCCGGGAGGAGCAGCGCATCGTGGCCTTCCTCGAGCCGATCGCCCGCTACGCAACCACCGACCTGCTCGACGACGGCGACAAGGCCTGGGCTCATCACTACCGGCCCCCGTCCGAGGCTGTCACCACTCCGCTCGGCTCGGTCGGTACCAGGGGAGCCGGAACCGACCTGGCGATCGTCACCTATGGCAACGGGGCCTATCTGGCCGCCCAGGCCCAGGCCGACCTCGCGGACCATGGGATCGACGCCCGGGTCATCGATATCCGGTGGCTCGCCCCGTTGCCCCTCGACGCCATCGCGGCCGAGACGGCCTCTTGCGAGCGGATCCTCGTGGTCGACGAGTGCCGCCGCAGCGGTTCGGCCAGCGAAGCGATCATGACGGCGTTCGTCGAGCGGGGGCGCGGCAACGTCCGCCGGCTCTGCGCCGCCGACTCGTTCATCGCCACCGGCCCTGGCTCGGCCGCCACCCTCCCCAGCCGGGCCGACATCGTGGCCATGGCCCTCGACGGCTGGACCGCCGTTGACCGTCGCTAGTGGTGTCACGAACGCAGAAGTCGAGCGATGGCGGCGGTGGCTTCGTCGATCTTGGCGTTGCCGGCCTCTTCACTCTCGGCCGCTGCTTCCTGGACACAATGTCGGATGTGCTCGTCGAGCAGTCCCATGCCGACGCTTTGCAGTGCTTTGGTGACCGAGCTGATCTGCGTGAGCACGTCGATGCAGTAGGTGTCCTCGTCGATCAGGCGCTGCAGGCCGCGGACCTGGCCCTCGATCCGTCGAAGTCGGCTCGTGTACTCGTCTTTGGAGAGCGAATATCCAGGCATAGGGACTCGGGTTGGTTACCTGGGATCTTGTACTGACTCTGCGGTGGCAGCCGCAGCCCGTGGGTCGACGATCATGCCGCGCAAGGGGTCGGTTGCTTGGGTTGCGTCGGCGGCGACCTTCTCGTCGGCGCCCGTTTCGACCACTGGCTGTTCAGCGGGCTGGAGCTTGGTGGTGTCGATGGGGTGGGGGTGCCACCGGCGGAGGCGGCTGGCGTTGGAGACGACCGAGAGGCTCGAGGCGGCCATGGCCGCGGCCGCGATCATCGGGCTGAGCTGGACCCCGAGGACCGGATACAGCACGCCTGCGGCGATCGGGATGCCGATGCCGTTGTAGACGAAGGCCAGGAAGAGGTTCTGGCGGATATTGGCCATGGTGGCTCGACTGAGCGTGATGGCGGTGACGACACCGTCGAGGGCGCCGGAGATCAGCGTGATGTCGGATGACTCGATGGCCACGTCGGTACCGGTCCCGATGGCGAAGCCGACGTCGGCCTGGGCCAGGGCGGGAGCGTCGTTGATGCCGTCGCCGACCATCGCCACCACCCCGCCCTGGTCCTGGAGGCGGCGGACCTCGAGCGCTTTGTGCTCGGGGAGGACTTCGGCCAGCACTCGTTCGACGCCGACCTGGCGGGCGATGGCGGTCGCGGTTCGAGCGTTGTCGCCGGTAATCATGGCCACGTTGATTCCGAGCGCTCGCAGTGAGGCAATCGCAGCCGCCGAGTCGTCCTTGACGGTATCGGCGACGGCGATCACGCCACCGGGGCGGCCGTCGACGGCGACCAGCATCG
>JAOTYQ010000433.1 GCA_029861725.1 Acidimicrobiia bacterium
ATCGGTGACGCGCTCGACGAGCACTGCCCCGACGGCATCGACGTGTACTTCGACAACGTCGGGGGCGAGACCCTCGACGCGGTCCTCGCCCGCCTCAACCCGCACGCCCGCATCGCAGTCTGCGGGCAGATCTCGACTTACGTCGAACAGGGGGAGGGGCTGCGCAACATCATGGCGATGCTCCGTCAGCGGGCAACGATGACCGGGTTCTCGATCTACGACCACACCCACAAGCTGCCCGGGTTCCTCCCCCGGATGAGCGACTGGCTGACCGCCGGCGACGTCGTCTACGTCGAAGACATCCGCCACGGGATCGAGGTCGTGCCCGACGCGTTCGTCGGGATGTTGCACGGCGACAACATCGGCAAGCGGCTCGTGCAGGTCAGCCCCGACCCGACCGCAACGCCGTGATCGATGGCCGTCGGGTCGTGCCCGGGGAGGGGTTCAGCGCTGGGTGCCGACGACGAGATCCCGCCAGGGGACGTCGCGCGAGACGTCGGGCTCCTTGGGGAGGCCGAGCACCCGCTCACCGATGATGTTGCGCTGGATCTCGTCGGTGCCGCCGGCGATCGACATCGCCGGTTGGAACAAGCCGTACTTCTGCATCACACCGCCCCGAGGGGCGTCGGGGCCGACGAGCTGCCCGTAGGGACCTTCGATCCGCCAGGCCAGGTCGCGGATGCGGCGACCGATCTCCGACTGCATGAGCTTGCCGGTCGACGACTCCGGCCCGGGCTGACCGCCGGCCGCCACGGCGGCCTTGATCCGAAGGCCGGTGAACCGGAGGACCTCTCGCAGGCAGTGGATGCGCATCAGCTCCTGCCGGACGACCGGATCGGCGGTGGCACCGAACTCCTCCGCCAGCTCCATCAGCTGATCGATGATCCCACCCCCCATCGACAGGGCCAGCCCGTCCTCCACCGCCGACGCTGCTTCGACCCGGACCTCGGCGATCGTGGCGTCGAGGCGGGGACGGCCGACGAACGCACCACCGGCACCCGACGCCGGGTTCTCCGTGTCGCGTTCGTGCATCAACGTGGTCATCGTCACCCGCCAGCCCTCGCCGAGCGGTCCGAGCTGGTTGTCGACCGGGACCCGGGCGTCGCTGAAGAACACCTCGTTGAACGTCGAGTCACCGCTCATCTCCTTGAGCGGGCGGACCTCGACGCCCTCCTGGCGCATGTCGATGAGGAAGTAGCTCAGGCCCTTGTGCTTGGGCTGATCGGGATCGGTGCGGGCGACGAGGATCCCGTAGTCGGCGTACTGAGCGCCCGTGTTCCACACCTTCTGACCGTTGACGATCCACTCGTCGCCGTCTCGGACGGCCCTGGTCGACAGGCTGGCGAGGTCCGAACCCGACCCGGGCTCGCTGAAGAGCTGGCACCAGACGTCGGTCCCCATGGCGATCCCGGGCATGAACCGCCGCTTCTGATTCTCGGTGCCGTGCACCAACATCGTCGGAGCTGCGAGGAACGGTCCCACCCCACTCGGTGCGCCATAGGCACCGGCGGCCCGCAGCTCGGCCCTGACCATCTTGGTGTCCTCGGTCGTCAGGCCCCGGCCATACCACTCCTCTGGCCAGCTCGGGTAGCCGAGCCCGGCTTCGGCCAACGCCTTCCACCAGTCGCCGAGCGTGCGCGACTCGTCCCAGTTGTCATCGAGCCACGCTCGTACTTCGGTGCGTAGATCCCCCATCGCGGGCAGCTTCCCACGTTCTTGGGTGAGTTGACCACACGACGTGCGGTCAACTCACCCAATTTGGCGGGGTTAGAGCGGGTTGCCGTCGAGGTCGAGGTAGCTGTCGGAGAGGTGACCCTCGGCTCGGAGCTCCTCCACGTCGGCGTCCGATTTGCCGAAGAGGGTGCGATAGACGTAGTCGTTGTCGCGGCCCATCATGTTGAGCCGATCCCACCGCATGGGCGGGCCGTCCCATCGCCACTGGTGACCCGGGAAGAGGATCTCCTCGACGTCGTCACAGGAGTTGGGCCGGAAGAACCGGCGATTGGCGAGGTGTGGGTCGGCGTAGAGCGCCGCCTCGTCGTAGACGGGGGCGGCGGCCACACCGGCCGACCGGCACGCTGCGGCCGCCTCGGCCGCGGTCCGGGTGGCGGCCCACTCGCCGAGCCGGCGGTCGATGTCGTCGTGGTTGGCCCGGCGACCCGACTCGGTGGCCAGCTCGCGGTTGCAGGCCCATGCCGGGTCGCCGATGGCGGTGACGAGGGCCCGCCACTGCTCGTCGTCGGCGACCGACAGCACGAACCACTCGTCGACTCCTACACAGCGGTATGCCCCCTGTGGGGCCCGGTGCGGATGCCGGTTGCCGTGGGTGGCATGCGGCTCGCCGGTGAGCGACGCGTCGACGAGGTACTCGCCGATGTAGTTCATCAGGTTCTCCGCCTGGGCGAACTCGATCAGCTCACCCCGACCGGTCCGGTCACGCCGCCGGAGGGCACAGAGCGTGGCGAACGCTCCGGTGACGCCGCTGGCGGGGTCCATGAAGTAGGTCGTGTCGAGCGAGGTCGGGTCGAGATCGGGGTAGCCCCGCAGCGACGACAACCCGCACAGCGCCTCCATGTGGGCCCCGAACCCGATGTAATCGGCATAGGGCCCGGTCAGGCCGAGCGACGGCATCCGAAGCGCGATCAAGCGGGGGTTGCGGGCGTGGAGCACCTCCCAGTCGAGCCCGAGCGTCGGCAGCACCCGGATCGAGTTGTTCTCGACCACCACATCGGACCGCTCGACCAGGTCCAGGAACGTGTCTCGACCCAGCGAGGTGCGGAGGTCGAGGGTGGCGCCCAGCTTGTTGCGGGAGTGGCACACGAACGCGGCCACCCGGTTCCACGGGCGCTCGCCGCCATCGCCGTTCGGGTACCGACCCCAGAACTGGCCGAAGTCGGCCTCGGCCCCCGGGGTCGGGCGGGGAACAGCCCCCCTGGTTGCGGTCGGGAACAGGTTGGGGTTGTCGAGCCGGATGACCTCGGCCCCCAGGTCGCTCAACAGCGTGGTGCACAGCGGACCGGCCCACACGACGGTCAGGTCGAGCACCCGGACACCATCCAGCGGGAGGCGGCCAGCCGCGACCGGCGCTGCGGCCGCGCGGGTCAGCGGCACGACGTTCACCGGCCGAGCGGTGATCTCAGCGACGATCTCCTCGGTGTGCTCGCCGAGGAGTGGGGCGCGGCGGCGGGCCTGCCAGCCGCAGACCATCCGGAACGGCGGGCCGGGTGCTTCGTACCCTCCCGCCTCGGGATGATCCCACCGCTGCCAGAACCGGCGCGCTCGGAAGTGCTCGTCGGCCAGCACGTCGGTGGTCGAGTTGACGGGGGTGATGGCGAGCTGGCGGGCCTGGGCATCGACCATGGCCTCCTGCTTGGATCGCTGGAGGGTCCAGGTGAAGATGGCGGCGTTCAGCACCTCGGGAAGGTCGTCGTCGTCGTACCAGTTCGGATCGGCGAGCCGGTGGGTCAGCTCCTCGTCGTCGAGCAGGTCGGCCACCCGGGGCATCCAGTTCGGGGCGAAGACGATTTGGCAATAACCGTCGGCGGCCGGGTAGATCCCAGCGGGGATCGCCCCCATCCGCCCGCCACCGACCCGGTAGCCGGCGACCCCGTCGAACTGGTAGCCGACGGCCAGAGTGGCCCGCCGATCGATCGACGCCGCCTGCGTCTCGAGGTTCGAGACATCGACGTGGGCTCCGCTGCCGCCGGTCGACGCCATCGTGACCGCAGCCAACGTGGCCAGGGCGGCCACGGAGCCCGCATGGAACTGGACGACGTTGCCGGCCATCTTGATCGGCTCGCGTTCGGGATCGCCGGTCGCCAGCATCGGCCCGCCGAGAGCGTAGGCGACCAGCTCGCCAGCCGGGAGCTGGGCGTACGGGCCGTCCTGGCCGAACGGGGTCACGCTGGTGACCACCAGCTCGGGTCTCCTCCGGCGGGCCGCACCGAGATCGAGACCGAGGGCCGCCAACTCCCCCGGCCGGTGGGACTCGATCACGACGTCGGCCATCGCCACCAGCGACTCGACGAGATCGACGCCGGCGGCGGTGGTGAGATCGGCGACGACCGAGCGCTTGTTGGTGTTGAGGTGAAGGAACAGGGGGCTCTGCTCCGGGTGGGGTCGCTCGCCCGTGCGGGCTCCCTCTCGCCGCGCAGGGTCGCCGCCGGGTGGTTCGACCTTGATCACCTCAGCCCCGAAGTCGGCGAAGAGCTTCGCCGCGTAGGGGCCGGAGATCCCGGTGGCCAGCTCCACCACGGAGATCCCGGCGAGCGGCTGCGCCAGGTCGCCGTCGGCTGGGTCGGCAGCGGCCAGATCGGCGGAGCCCTCATCGGCCTCGCCGCCGGCGTCGGAGGTCTCGGTCATCCCGTTCACGTCGGTTCCCCGACCGAGTCTCCAACGGACCACCGTTCCAGGCAAACCGGGACGTCAGCCTAGGTCCCATTGCGCACGAGTCGCCGCACTTCAGGCCAGGGCGTGCACCGCGTCGGCCAGTGGTCGGAGCGCTTCCAGCGCCTCCGGCAACCGCTCGTGCCGTTGCCGGGCCAGCGGCGGGGCGAGCACATCGACGCCGATGTCGGCGTAGGCGGCCACATCGTCGGGCGCCAGCCCCGGTCCGGGGGACACGGTCACCTGGATGTCGTCCACGCTGCGGCCGGCGGCCTCGAGGTGGGTGGCCAGTCGCTTGATGTCGGCCTCGGCCGCCGCCACGGTCGCGGAGATCCCGTACCAGCCTTGCCCGATGCGGGCGGTGCGGCGCATGGCGGCGTCGGAGTGCCCACCGACGTGGATGGGGATGTGGGGTTGCTGCACCGGCTTCGGGTACAGGTAGACGTCACGGAGCTGGTAGAACTCACCGTCGTAGCTCGAGACCTCGTCGGTCCAGCAGGTCCGCAGGATCTCGACGTACTCGTCGCAGCGGGCCCCTCGCCGCTCCCAGGGCACGTTGCAGGCCTCGAACTCCTCCCAGCTCCAGCCGACACCGATCCCGAAGTCGACCCGGCCGTTCGACAACCAGTCGAGCGTGGCGAACTCCTTGGCGGTGTACACCGGGTTGCGTTGGGGCAGGAGACAGATCCCGGTGGCAAGGCGCACCGTCGAGGTGTGGGCGGCCAGGAACCCGATCATCGCGGTGACGTCGAGCAGCCCGCTGCCTTTGGGGATCGGGATCTTCCCGTCGGGCGAGCCGGGATAGCGGGACTCGTAGTCGGGGAAGAGGACCACGTGCTCGCCGAGCCAGATCGAGTCGAGTTGCAGCTCCTCGGCCCCGGCGGCCAGGTCGGCCATCATCTCCGGCGTAGCCTGTGGCGACTGCAGCGGTGCGAACAATCCCAGTTTCATCTCGTCCCCCGGTCGGTCGGCACTCGTCGG
>JAOTYQ010000434.1 GCA_029861725.1 Acidimicrobiia bacterium
ACCGATGGGCGGCGACGCGCGATGAGATCCACGACGAGGTCTGCGCACGCGGCGTCGACGAGCGCGGCGTGTTCACCCAGTCCTACGGCAGCACCGCGCTCGACGCGTCCACACTGATCATCCCCGCCGTCGGATTCCTTCCACCCGACGATCCCCGGGTCGTCGCTACAGTCGAGGCCGTTCAACGGGAGCTCACCGTCGACGGTCTCGTGCAGCGCTACAGCGTCGACGACACCGGCGACGGTGTCGGCGGCGAGGAGGGAACATTCCTGTTGTGCTCGTTCTGGCTCGTCGACGCGTTGGCCCTCATGGGACGGCGCAACGAGGCCACCGAGCTCTTCGAGCGACTCCTGGGCCTGCGCAACGATGTCGGGCTGTTGACCGAGGAGTTCGATCCCCGAGCCAACCGACACCTCGGCAACTTCCCGCAGGCCTTCTCGCACGTCGGCCTCGCCAGTTCGGCGATGACGCTGTGCCCCCGAACCCAGGGTCCCAGCGAGCAACGCTGCGGGCGGCGCACCGACGAGTCCCGATGAGCCAGGACGGTGCTGCCGTTCGTCGAACACGTCGCGACGCCGGGTCACACCGCCACTTGTCCGGCGACCCACTCGTCGACCCGAAGCCACTGGTCGTCGAGCCATTCGATCCGCTCGAGATCGTCGACGGGGACGGTCGCGGCCGGCACACGCCACGCAACGACGCGGATCGGTTTGCGCAACGGGACCGCCCGGGCAAGGTCGCGGAACGACGCAAATCGGTCCAGTCCGGCGTGGGCGATGACCACGGCGTCGGCACCGGGAACATTGTCGAGGAGCGCGAGCACACCTGCGGGCCGTGCCGGCAGCACGTGGCGGAGCGTCGTGAGCCGCTGGGCGCGCTCCGAGTTCGTCTCGGCCATCCGCGTCATCGTGCGCTCGAGCCGATCCGGGCGGAACAGACGTCCCTCGGGGAAGATCACCACTGCGGTCCCATCGTCGACCCCACGCCCGATGCCGCTGAGCATGACACGAGCCTCGGGAGCGTTGTCGCGTGGGATGAAACGCGATCCGGTCCGGCCGTAGATCAGGTCGAATCCCGGGTCTGCCAGCAGCTCGGCCATGATCACGCCCCTCGTCCGCAACCCGAGACGCTGATACAACAGCGTCGGCAGCGAAGCATCGACGACGTTGACGTGCCGACACAGCACGATCACCGGACCCGTTGTCAGGGCGTCCATCGACGCGGGATCGATCTCCAGCCGGAGCCCGAGCAGCCGATCGGCACGCCGGGCGAGCACCCCGATGGACCACTGCTGCAGGCGTTCGTGCCGACGGATGGACCTCGGCCGATCGAGCCTCGTACCGAACCCGGCCAGCAGCCAGTACACCGGTGCGAGCACGATCTCGATGCTGTCGTTGATCCCGTACTGGAGCAGGAACAGCGTCACGCGAACCGTCGGCAGGCGAAACCGCCCCAGCACCAGGTCCACGACAGCTGCGACGGCGAGGATGATCGGACTGGCGAGCACACCGACGACAGTCGCACCGAGCATCGCGGGGATCGTTCGGACTGCGATCGTGTTGCTGTCCAGTCCACCGACACCGTCGTCGAGCCGTGATGGATGCGCCGACGACCACGACGCCAACGGTACCCACCAGCGTCTCAATCGCCTCGCTGGCGCGAACGGGGCGTTACCAGCGAACGCCCACGACGGGAGGAAGCACATGACCGAGTACGACGCAGTTGTGCTCGGCGGCGGCGCTGGCGGGCTGGTCGCAGCCAGGGAGGCGCGCCGCCGCAAGGCCAGCGTCGTCATCGTCCAGGACGGCCCGATCGGCGGTGACTGCACCTTCACCGGCTGCGTCCCCTCGAAGACGTTGCTCGCTGCGGCAGCGCAGGGTCTGTCGTTCGCCGACGCCATGGCACGGGTGCACTCGACCGTCGATCACATCGCCGCAACCGAGAATGCCGAAGCGCTGACCAAGGAGGGCATCGACGTCATCACTGGTTACGCCCAGTTCCGTGATCCGACCTCGATCGAGGTCGACGGCCGCACCGTTCGGTCCAAGCGGTTCATCATCGCCACCGGAGCGCGTCCCCTGATCCCACCGATCCCCGGCCTGGCCGAGAGCGACCCGCTCACCAACGAGTCGCTCTTCGGACTCGAGACGCTGCCCGCCTCGCTGGCAATCATCGGGGGCGGACCGATCGGCTGCGAGATGGCGCAGGCGTTCGCTCGCCTCGGCAGCCAGGTGACCCTCATCGAGGCGCTGGATCGCCTGCTCCCCCGCGAGGAACCGGACGCGTCAGCAATCATCAAGATGGCCCTGACTGGCGACGGCGTCACCGTTCGAGTCGGCGCAACGGTAACCCTCGTCGAGCGCACCGAAGAGGGCGCCGCTCGCATCCACACCGAATCAGGTGAACCCGTCGTCGCCACGCATCTCCTCGCAGCGATCGGCCGAGCGCCGGCGGGTCGCGGGTTCGGTCTCGAGGAGATCGGAGTCATCGTCGACAAACGCGGCGCGGTCACCGTCGACGACACCATGGCCACGAACGTCCCGGGCATCTGGGCCGCCGGCGATGTCACGGGCCGCCTGCAGTTCACCCACGTCGCCGGCCGCATGGGCTGGATTGCCGCCACCAACGCCCTCTCGACCCTCGCCCGCGTCCGACGCTTCCGGCTCGAAACCAGCGCCATCCCGTGGGCGACGTTCACCAGCCCAGAGGTCGCGCACGTCGGACTCACCGAGGCCGAAGCTGCCATCCAGCATCCCAACGCCCGGGTGGCCCACCTCCCCCTCACGCACCTCGACCGCGCCATCACCGCTGGCGCCACCGAGGGATTCGTCACCCTGATCGCCGCCCCCAGACGCGCAACCCGACACCTCGCCGGTGGGCGACTCGTCGGCGCAACCGTCGTGGCCCCCACCGCCGGCGAGCTCATCCACGAAGCAGCGCTCGCCATGCAGACCAACATGTTCGTCGGACGGCTGGCGCAGACGACACATGCCTATCCCTCCTGGTCGATGGCGATCCAACAAGCAGCACTGCAGTTCTTCGGCGAACCCGGTGGGCTCAGTGCCCGCCCGATCTCAACAGCGACTTGAGCGCGATCAGATCCGCAGCGCGTCCAACGACAGCCGAACCGGCCCGCTGGTTACCTCGGCGCGCACGGCCTACACCGACGTGGTCGACAACGCTCCCCACCCACGGCACCACCGCAAAGGGAGTCACGCTCGAGCACTTCCGGCGAGCGCCAAACGACCGGATCGAGATCGCGCGCCGAGTAGCGGGCAGTGGTCCCGGGGGGGCTCGACCCGGATCGCCGGCGGCGCAAGATCGTTTCCCGAGCCGATGGATACGGCAGTTGACACCACGAGTCGGACCGACGAACAGGAGCTCACCTCATGCAACTCGCAATGATCGGCCTCGGGCGAATGGGAGCCAACCTCGTCCGTCGCGTCATGAACGCTGGTCACGATTGCGTCGTCTTCGATCTCGACCCGACCGCGGTCGCCGAGCTCGTCAGCGAAGGAGCGGAGGGCGCGAACTCACTGGACGACCTGGCCGGCAAGCTCGTCCCGCCACGCAGGGTCTGGATCATGGTCTCGGCTGGGCTCACCGGTCAGGTCGTCGACGAGGTTGCCACCCGACTCGAGCCTGGCGACGTCATCATCGACGGCGGGAACAGCTACTACCGCGACGACGTCGACCGGGCCGCCAAGCTTCGATAATCGCGTATCCACTTCGTCGACGTCGGCACCAGTGGAGGAGTGTTCGGTCTCGAACGGGGATTCAGCCTGATGATCGGTGGTGAGACCGATGTCGTCCGAGACCTCGAGCCGATCTTCAAGGCACTTGCCCCTGGCGTCGAAGCGGCCGGCCGGAGAGAGGGTCGGGCCGCCGCGCCGAGTCAATCCGAACACGGGTATCTCCACTGCGGACCACACGGCGCCGGCCATCTCGTCAAGATGGTGCACAACGGCATCGAGTACGGGATCATGTCCGCATACGCAGAGGGCCTCAACTTGGTGGCCCACGCGGCAGTCGGTGCGACGTCGCAGGAACACGACGCAGAAACGACGCCACTGCGCGATCCCCGGTACTACACACATGACCTCGACATCCCGGAGGTGGCCGAGGTGTAGCGGAGAGGCAGCGTCATCGCGTCGTGGTTGCTCGACCTCACCGCAGCCGCGCTGCTGCAAGATCCAACGCTGGACCGCTTCACCGGCCAGGTGTCGGATTCCGGGCAGGGGCGCTGGACGGCCCAGGCGGGCGTTGACGTCGGCGTGCTGACCCCTGTGCTGACGACGGCGCTGTACGAGCGGTTCAGCTCTCGTGGCCAGGCCGGCTATGCCGACCGGTTGCTGTCAGCCATGCGCAGCCAGTTCGGTGGCCACCACGAATAGCCGGGGCCGTGACAACCAACTCGGCCGCACCGGGTGCTCCCGTTAGCGTCGAACCGGAGCCGTTTACCACGCCACGAGCACCCGCCAGACTTGGCCGTCCAGAATGCTGCAACTGAGAGCCGTCTGCGCGGCGGCGGTCGCTGACGACGTCATACCTGTGCTCGGATCGTGGCCGGGAACGGGGATGATCAGTCATTTCCGAGCGACTGAGGCGAGCGAGGGTCTCGACGTCATCGAGACCGACATTCCCGATCAAGCTGCTACCGGCCTGATGGCCGAGTTGACCGATCTGCATCCCTGGGACGAGGGAGAGGTCACGCTGACCACGGTTGGCAACGTGGAGCGTTACAAGTTCGTCGGCGGAACGGCGACCGAGATGCACGATCCGGATGCCGGACAGGTCGCACCGCCTGACGCCACGACGGTCCACAACCTCGTGAAGGTCGACGTCAGCTACCTCCTGCTGATGGTCACTGCGGGCTCGGTCGCAGCGGTTGGTCTGATGGGGGATCTCCCGATGGCGATCGTCGGAGCAATGGCCTTCAGCCCTGATCTCGGGCGACTCAACGTGATGGGCTTCGCCATCCTGTTACGGGACTCCCGCCTCTTCGCTCGCGGCGCCGCTTCGCTCGCGGTCGGCACGCTTGTGGCCGTTGTGTCTGCGGCCGCAACCGCTGTCGTGTCGCAGGCGACCGGAGCGAGCACCGACCCGCTTCAGGATACTCCGGAGGCGCTGCGCAACTTCGTGTCGTTGCTCGACGGGTTCACTGTGATGATCGCGCTGGGCGCCGGGATCGCTGCAATGGTCGTGTTCGGCTCCGAGCGCGGAACGACCGCAGTGGGTGTAGGGATTTCCATCACGACCATTCCAGCGGCTGCCTATGTGGGGATTGCGGTGGCTGCAGGGTCGTGGTCGGAGGCGCTCAGCGGCGCGATTGTGCTCATTGT
>JAOTYQ010000435.1 GCA_029861725.1 Acidimicrobiia bacterium
GTCGTTTGGACGTTCACGATCATGCTCAGGTTCGACGACGTTTGGCCGGAGGCCAAACTCGGGGTGAGCCGCCCCGCGGCGAACACTAGAGCTCGCACACCACTGCTGAGCCCCGGGGAGAAGGGTTCGATCGCTCACGCCGCGATCGAACCGTGCGCGGAAACGTAGGCTGGGGAGCGGTGACCGTCGGCCGGCACGCCGTTCGGCGAGTTGGCCGGGAGGCGATGGTGATGCCGACGATGTCTGAGATCGGGTGCAGATGACGAGCGAGACGCCGGCCGATGCTGCGCTGGTGCTGGCGGCCCGCGGCTGGTCGGTGGTCCCGGTCCACAACGCGGTGGCTGGCCGCTGCAGCTGCCGTCGCTCACGGTGCCCGTCGCCGGGCAAGCACCCCCGTGTCCGGTGGGAGCGCTGGATGACGCGAACGGCCAGGCCGAACGAGATCGAAGCCTGGTGGGAACGATGGCCCGAGGCCAACGTCGGTGTCATCACCGGGTGGGTCTCGGCAGTGGTAGTGGTCGACATCGACCCCCGTCACGGCGGTGATGCGAACCTGGCAGCGCTCGAGGCCGAAGAGCGGGCACTGCCGCAGACCGTCACGAGCCGTAGTGGTGGGGGAGGTCGCCACTTCTACTTCGCCCATCCGACACATCTCGTGCCTTCCCGCCCGCTCGCTGCCGGCATCGATCTCAAGGGCGAGGGCGGCCTGGTCGTGGTCCCTCCGAGCCGGCACGCGTCCGGCGCCAGGTATCGCTGGCTGCTCGGCCACGGACTCCACGAGCGCGAGCTGGCCGCTCTGCCCGAATGGCTCGACCGCCTGTCGGTCGCGCTCGACGGATCCCGTGGCGCCGGGCCGCGGGTGCCGATCGCCCGCACGGCAGCCGAGCGGACGACGTTCGCCGACCTCTGGTCAGAGCTCGGGGTCGACCTCCAGCCGGAGGAGTTCATGGCGCGCTGTCCCCTCCACGACGACCACCGCCCTTCGCTCCATATCGATCCCGACGGGTGTCGGTGGTTCTGTTTCGGCTGCCGTCGCGGCGGAGGCATCCAGGCCCTCCGACAGATGGTTGATCCTGAGAGCGACTGGTCCTCGGATCGGCCCTCGGCAGCGGACGACTCATTCGAGGCGCCGACGCTCGCTCCCGACGTCCAGGTCGACGTCGTCGGCGAGAGCGCACACCAAGACGTGCTCCTCGCCCTCACCGGCGGACGGCGCACGTGGTCGGGCGCGCACCGAAAGGTACGAGCCAGGCTCGAGCCGGTTGACGACAATCCCTTCGACGCTCGGGCAGTCGAGGTCAGGATCGATGACAACCTCGTCGGTCATCTCTCTCGTCAGGCGGCCCGTTTCTACCGGCCGATCATCGAGGAGTCGATACGGCGCTCGGGTGCGGCCACCTGTCTCGCGGAGATCCGGGGCGGCTGGGAACGAGCCCAGGGGGACGTCGGACGCTTCGGCGTCGTCGTCAGGTTGCCGAGGGCGACCCGAGACCGGTGACGCGCTCGGGCGCCGATCATCCCGACGACCCCCATCGGCTCGGTTTGCTCGTGAATCCGATCGCCGGGATGGGAGGCCGTGTCGGCCTGAAGGGCACCGACGGCGTCGTCGAGCGGGCCGTTGCACTCGGTGCAGAGCCAACCGCTCACGCGAAGGCGCACGAGATGCTGAGCGAACTGCGCCAACTGGTGACCGCCCGCCCTCACCCGATCCGTGTCGAGTGGCTGACGTGTTCGGGGGCGATGGGAGCCGACTCCCTCGCGAGCGCCGGGTTCGAGGACTTCACGATCCTCCACGAGCCTGGCGAGGCGACCAGCGCCGACGACACGAGGCGAGCGGTGAGGCGATTCGTCGGCGCAGGTGCAGAGCTGATCGTCTTCTGCGGCGGCGACGGCACGGCGCGCGATGTGTGCAGCATCACGCAGGCCACCACTCCCGTGCTGGGGGTCCCGGCTGGAGTCAAGATGTACTCGGGTGTCTTCGGGGTCACTCCAGCCCGTGCTGCGCAGATCCTCTTCGACTATCTGGTCGGCGATCTCGACCTGGCCGAGGTCGAGATCCTCGACATCGACGAAGAGCGCTACCGGCGGGGCGAGTGGGCCGTGCGCCTCTACGCCACGGCCCGCACCCCCTTCGAGCCGAGCCTCACCCAGGCCGCCAAGGCTCTGATCACCGGTGTCAGCGAGAGCGAGGTGTGTGGGGACATCGCGGACGAGGTGATCGAGAGGCTCGAGTCCGAGCCCGAGACGCTGGTTCTCTTGGGAGCCGGGAGCACCGTCGAGGCGGTCGGTCGCCGGCTCGGTATCGACAAGACACTGCTCGGCGTCGACGCTGTTGTCGATCGAGAAGTGATCGGTGTCGATCTCAACGAACAGCAGCTCTTGCGGCTCCTCGCTGCCCACCGACGTTGCGTGCTCGTGCTGAGCCCGATCGGTGCCCAAGGGTTCGTGCTCGGCCGAGGCAACCAGCAGCTGAGCCCTGAGGTGGTTCGCAGGATCGGCCCGGCGAACGTGATCGTGGTCGCCACCCCGGCGAAGCTGCAGCGAACCCCGGTGCTGCACTTCGACACCGGGGATCGGGCTCTGGACGCTGCGTTCGCCAACAGCGGCTACCTTCAAGTCGTGACTGGCTATCACCAGAGCAGGCTCGTCAAGGTCGCGACCTGACCCGAAGCGACCGTGAGCTACCTCCCGCACACCGAAGACGATCGCAGGGCCATGCTGGAGGCGATCGGCGTGGTGAGCCTCGAGGATCTGTTTCGGCAGCTGCCGGAGCAGCTGCGCTTTCCCAGC
The DNA here is from genome assembly GCA_029861725.1 of Acidimicrobiia bacterium. Classification (GTDB taxonomy): domain Bacteria; phylum Actinomycetota; class Acidimicrobiia; order Acidimicrobiales; family SZUA-35; genus CADEDH01. Next base: position 2,791 of record JAOTYQ010000435.1, read on the forward strand.
CTCGATCTACCCGAACCGGTGAGCGAGCTCGAAATCGAACGCGAACTGGCCGGGTTGGCCGACCAGAATGCGAACGCAGCCCGAAGCACCTGCTTCCTCGGGGCCGGAACGTACCGCCACTACATCCCGGCGACGGTCGACGCCGTGTTGCAGCGCGGCGAGTTCTACACCTCCTATACCCCGTACCAGCCGGAGCTGAGCCAGGGAATGCTCCAGGCGACCTTCGAGTATCAGAGCATGATCTGCGCCCTGACGGGCATGGACGTCAGCACCGCCAGCCACTACGACGGAGCCACTGCGCTGGCCGAGGCCGTGCTGCTCGCCCTCGCCGTCGGTGAAGGTGGGCGTCACAAGGTCATCGCCCCCTCCACCGTCAATCCCCAGTACCGGGAGGTGCTCCGCACCTACCTCCAGGGCTCCGACGCCTCCCTCGCCGGGGACGACGTGCTGAGCTTCGATCGCGACGACATCGCGACGATGCTCGACGAGGACGTGGCCGCCTGCGTGATCCAGAGCCCGAACTTCTTCGGCCAGTTCGAGCCGGTCGAGGAGCTCGCCCGGAGCGTCCACCAGGTCGGTGGGCTGTTGATTGTGATCTCCGACCCGATCGCTCTGGGTCTGTTCCGCTCACCGGGCGAGGACGGAGCCGACATCGTGGTCGCTGAAGGCCAGCCGTTGGGGATCCCCCTCTCCTTCGGCGGCCCGCACCTCGGAATCCTCGCAACCAAGGAGCAGTTCGTACGGCGAACGGCTGGCCGTCTGGTCGGCGAGACAGTCGACATCCACGGCGAGCGCGGCTACGTGCTCACGCTCAGCACCCGCGAGCAGCACATCCGGCGCGAGAGGGCGACGAGCAACATCTGTACGAATGCCGCACTGATGGCATTGGCAGCAGCCGTCTATCTCGCCACGGTTGGTCGATCCGGACTCAAGACGATCGCCGAGCTCTGCTACCACAAGAGTCACTACGCAGCGGCCGCGATCGAGGAGCTCCCCGGGTTCGCGGTGAACCCGCACGCCTCCGAGCGGCCGTTCTTCAAGGAGCTCGTCGCCCAGCTACCCGTCCCGGTCGCCGAGGCGAACCGCCGGCTACAGCGCGACTTCAACGTGATAGGAGGCTACGACCTCGGGCGGGACTACCCCGGCCTCGACCACCACATGCTGATCGCCGTCACCGAGATGAACACACGGGACGACATCGATCGGCTGGTCACGGGTCTGCGTGCGGTCTCCGAGACCAGGACCTCCGGGGAGCAGTCATGACCGAGCCGACCCTCTATGACAAGAGCGTGGCGGGACGGACCGCGGTCGACCTTCCCGCCCTCGACGTGCCACCGGCGAGCCTGCCCGACGGCCTGCTCCGGGAAGACAATGGCCTGCCGGAGCTGTCCCAAGTCGATGTCGTGCGCCACTACCAGCGGCTCTCGCAGTGCAACTTCGGCGTGGAAACCGGGTTCTATCCACTCGGTTCGTGCACGATGAAGTACAGCCCGAAGACGTCGGAGATCACCGCACGCCTGGATGGCTTCGCGCTGACGCATCCGCTCCAGGATCCGGAGACCGTCCAGGCGAACCTGGGGTTGATGTACTGGCTGCAGGAGTGGCTGAAGGAGATCGGTGGCTTCGATGCGGTTTCCCTGCAGCCGGCAGCAGGAGCCCATGGCGAGCTCACCGGTCTGCTGATGATCCGGGCGTACCATCTTGCTCGGGGCGATGGGAAGCGCAGCCAGATCCTGATTCCGGACTCCGCCCACGGCACAAACCCGGCGTCGACGTCGATGGCCGGGTTCACGGTCCTCCAGATCCCCTCAGACGATCGGGGCACCATCGACCTCGAGGCCGTGCGCGCCGGTTGCGACGAGTCGGTGGCCGGCATCATGCTCACCAATCCGAACACGCTCGGGCTCTTCGAGGAACAGATCGAAGAAGTTACACGGCTCGTGCACGACTGCGGCGGCCTCGTGTACGGGGACGGTGCGAACATGAACGCGCTCACGGGCGTCATCCGACCTGCCGATCTCGGCGTCGACGTCATGCACTACAACCTGCACAAGACGTTCTCGACCCCGCACGGTGGTGGTGGTCCCGGGTCCGGACCGGTGGCAGCGTCGAACACCGTCGCCGACTACCTGCCCGGGCCGGTTGTCGCAGTGGACCAGGTCTCCGACGCCGGGGCCTCACCGCGCTACCGCCTCGTCGACCCACTCAGCTCGATCGGTCGAGTGTGCACGTTCCTGGGGAACTTCGCCATGGTGGTCAGGGCCTACGCCTACATCCGCATGCACGGGGCCGAGGGGCTGCGCCAGAACGCCCTGCACGCTGTTCTGAACTCGAACTACCTCCGCGTGAAGCTGCGCAACACGTATCCCGTTCCATTCGACCGCGTCGGCATGCACGAGTTCGTCTGCCAAGGCCGGATCGACGGTAGCAACGTCCGCGCCCTCGACATCAGCAAGCGCTTGATCGACTACGGCTTCCACCCGCCGACGAACTACTTCCCGCTGATCGTGCCCGAAGCCCTGATGATCGAGCCCACCGAGACC
>JAOTYQ010000436.1 GCA_029861725.1 Acidimicrobiia bacterium
ACGGGCAACGTGAGCTGGTCGAGGCCGTCACCGGTATGCGGCCGAAGATCGCAGGCAGGGTCGAGATGCTCGGTCACGACGTGACCCGGTGGAGCCCCCGCAAGATCACCGAGCTCGGCGTCGCTCACATTCCCGAGGATCGGGGTAAGCACGGGCTCGTGGGGTCGTACTCGGTCGCCGACAACCTGGTGCTCAACCGCTACTACAAGGCGCCGTTCGCCCGCCGTATGATCCGCAAGCGCGGTGCCGTCGATGCCGAGGCCCAGACCCTTATCGAACAGTTCGATGTCCGTACGCCCTCGGTCGACGTCCCGGTCGACACGCTCTCCGGCGGCAACCAGCAGAAGGTCATCGTGGCCCGGGAGCTGACCGGCCACGTCGAAGCGCTCGTCGTGTCTCAGCCCACCCGTGGCCTCGATGTGGGCTCGATCGAGTTCATCCACCAGCAGATCATCGCCCTGCGGGATCAGGGTGTTGGCGTGCTCCTCGTCTCGGCCGAGCTCGATGAGATCCTCTCGGTATCGGATCGGATCGGGGTGCTCTACCGGGGCCGCCTCGTCGGCGTGTTCGACGGCAAGGACGCAACCCGGGAGCAGCTGGGCTACCTGATGGCCACCGGCGCCGCCCCCGACTCGGAGGCCGGCGTGAAGGCCCCAGCATGAACCAGACCAACGGTGGCAGCTCCGGGTTCACCGGGACGATGGACGACTTCCGGCGCAAGATCCTGGAAGCCTGGAGCCTGCAGCCGTTCCTCGTTCCCATCTACGCGGTGATCCTCTCGTTCGTCGTCGGCGGCGTTCTCATCGCGATCATCGGGATCAATCCGTTCGAGGCATACTGGGCACTGCTCCGCGGCATGTTCGGCAGCCCTGAGCGCATTGCCGGCTCGGTCGCCCGGTCGGTTCCCTTCATCGGCTCGGCCCTCGCGTTGTCGTTCGCCTTCCGCGCCGGTCTGTTCAACATCGGAGCCGAAGGGCAGCTGCTGATCGGAGGCATCACCGCGGCCTGGGTTGGCACGTGGGCGTTCATGGCCGACCTCCCCGGCATCCTGGCGATTCCGATCATCCTCTTCGCCGGGTTCAGCGGCGGCTTCCTGTGGGGCGGCATCCCCGGCGTCCTCCGGGCCCGCACCGGTGCCCACGAGGTGATCAGCACCATCATGCTGAACAGCATCGCCCTGTTCATGGTGCGGTGGATCGTCAACTCCCGCGACCCGGTGATCCTGCGGGATGTCGAGGCCAGCGTGCCTCGCACCGAGGAGATCGCAAGCACTGCCGTCCTCCCCGAGCTCGTCGACAGCCAACCGAACCTCCACTGGGGCCTGTTCGTGATGATCGCCGTCTGCATCATCCTGGACTTCGTGCTACGGCGAACGACCTTCGGCTTCGAGACGATCACGGTTGGCACCAACCCCCACGCCGCCCACTACGCCGGCATCGGTGTTGGCCGAATCCTGATCCTGGCGATGGCCCTGTCCGGTGCATTCGCCGGCCTGGCTGCCGCCTCGGAGGTATCCGGCACCAACGGGTTCTTCCAGCCCGGCACGTTCGCCTTCATCGGCTTCGACGGGATCGCCATCGCCCTCCTCGCCCGAGCGAACCCGATCGCCATACTGCCGGCTGCGCTCCTGTGGGGCTCGTTGCTCTCGGGGGCGCCGCTGATGCAGCAGGAGGCGGACGTGTCGATCGACGTCGTTCGCATCATCCAATCGATGGTGCTGCTCTTCGTGGCCGCCGACGCCATCGTCCGCTACCTGTTCCGGCTTCGAGGCGAAGCCGGGCCCCATATCGACACCGCAAGCACGGGGTGGACGGGATGACCGCGCCGAGCACACTCGAGCCCACCGTGGCGACCGAGCCGGACGAGAGCGAGCTGACCTCCGGCCGCCGCCTCGGTCGCCGCCAGATCGTCGGGCTCATCTTCGGTGGGCTCGGCGTAGCCCTGCTCGTCGGTCTCGCTCCCACTATCACCTCGGAGAATCGGGCGTTCGCGTTCGAGCCGCCCCCCGACCCGCTGCGCTTCTCGTTCAACCCGGTCACGCTGGTGGTCGTCATCGGCATCGTCTACCTGGTCACTGCGGCCCTGTCGTTCCTGCCGGCCCGCTACGACCGCATCGCGCTCTACGCCCAGCTGCTGTCGGCGGCGTTGGCCATCCCGCTGATCCTCGGCGTGAGCCTTGCTCTGTCGGCGGCGACCGAGACGAACGTGACCAACCTCTTCGACGAGTCACTGGTCCTGGCGACCCCGATCGCCCTCGGGGCGATGACCGGTCTGTGGTGCGAGCGCTCGGGCATCATCAACATCGGGATCGAGGGCATGATGCTGGCATCGGCCGGGGTCGGCTTCATGACCTATGCCGTCCTGGGGGCAGCGAGCAGCACGGGCTGGCTCTGGGGATCGATCCTGATCGCCATCGCCACCGGCGGCGCCCTGGCGCTACTGCACGCGGTGCTGTCGATCAGGTACGGGATCAACCAGATCGTGTCCGGTGTCGTCATCAACCTGTTCGCCCTCGGACTCACGGGCTTCCTCCGTTCCGAGGTGATCGTGCCGAGCGGCAACAGCAAGGGGGTGGCGACCTCCGAGTTCGGGATCCCCCTCCTCCGCGAGATCCCGATCCTGGGCCCGACCCTGTTCGAAGGCAAGCCGCTCCACTACCTGATGTACGTCGTGGTGTTCCTGACGTGGTTGGTGATGTACCGGACCGCGTGGGGTCTGCGCGTCCGGTCGTCCGGCGAGAACCCCCACGCCGCCGAGACGCTCGGCATCAATGTCATCACCATCAGGTACCAGGCGGTTATCCTCGGCGGCTTCATCGCGGGGCTGGCCGGCGCCTGGTTCTCGATGGAATCCCAATCGGGATTCGAAGACAACATGACCAACGCGGCCGGCTTCATCGCCCTGGCAGCGATGATCTTCGGGAAGTGGACACCCTGGGGTGCCTTCGGCGGCGCGCTGCTGTTCGGCTTCGCCCGGGCGCTGGGGTCGCGGCTCCAGTTCCTCAACGTCGAGGTGAACGAGTTCGGCATCCCCAGCGAGTTCTTCCAGAGCCTCCCGTTCGTCGTCACCCTCGTCGTGGTGGCCGGGGCCCTCGGCCGGGCGGTGGCCCCGGCAGCCTCGGGTCAGCCCTACACCCCCTCGAAATAGGCCGCGCTCAACCCTCGGTCATCCGTCGGGCTCGAGTATCGCACTCGGCCATCAGCTGCCCGACCTCGACGGTCATGAGCTCGCGATCGGCGACCACCGCCCGGCCGGCGACCCACACGTCGGTCACCCCCCGGGACGATCCGGCGAACACCAGCTGCGTGAGCAGGGTGTCCTCCCGGAACGGGCTGAACGCGGGCACGTCGAGATCGAGCCGGATCAGGTCGGCCCAGAACCCGGCGTGCAGCTGCCCCACATCGTCGAGAGCGAGCGACCAGGCGGCCTGACGGGTGGCGAGATCCAGGGCCTGGATCGCGTCCATCGCCTCCGGGTCGAGCAGTGACCCCCGAGCCAGGAGGGGAGCGAGCCGCAGCTCCTCCCACAGGTCGAGGTTGTCGTTCGATGCCGGACCGTCGGTGCCGAGGCCGACCACCACACCCGCCTGCAACAGCTCGCGTACGTCGGCGATACCGGATCCGAGCTTCAGGTTCGACTGCGGACAGTGAGCGACCGCGGCGCCGGCCTCCGCCAGCAGGCGTCGGTCGGTCTCATCGAGCCACACGCCATGGGCCGCCAGGACACGGCCTTCGAGCACGCCGTAGTCAGCCAGGAGCTGGGTTCCGGAGGCCCCCCAGTCCGACATCACCTGCTCCCGTTCGGCTCGGGTCTCGTCGAGGTGGATGTGGTAGAGCGCACCGACGGCCTGGGCCCGTTCCCCGATCTCGGCGCACTGCTGCGGCGTCAGGTCGTAGATCGAATGGGGCGCGAAACCGACGCTGATCCGATTGCCCGGATCGTGGTGCCCGCCGTAGAAGTCGGCGATCTGCTCGATCCGGGGCTCGACCTTGCCATCGGGCGCGAGGGCGGAGATGACCCCGGGCGTTACCACGACGCGGGCACCGGTCTCCTGCACCGCAGCGACGATCGCCTCCTCGAAGAAGTACAGCTCACAGCTCGTCGTCACCCCTGCGAGCAGCATCTCAGCCGAACCGAGCGCCATGCCGTACCGGGCGTCGTCACCGGTCATCTTCGCTTCGAGCGGCCAGATCGCCTCGGTGAGCCATCGCTGGAGCGGCAGCCCGTCGCCGACCGAGCGAAGCAACGTCATCGGCGTGTGGGCATGGGTGTTGACCAAGCCCGGCATGAGGATCCCGCCGACCGGCTTCGTGTTCGGATGGGGTCCGAGCTCGCGCTCGGTGCCGACCGCCGCGATCCGCCCGTCGGTGCCGATGTCGACCACGCCTCCCGCCAGAAGCCGGCCTGCCCCCTCGCACGGCACAACGTAGTCGGCGCGCAACCGGACGGGCTCGAGAGCAACCATCCCACAGTCTGCCCGGTGGCCGCAGATCGACAACGGGCCGGCGGGATTCCGACCGGCGCCGTCGCACCGCGGCGTGCAAGACTCGACGCGGTGGCACCACAACCGGGACTGTCGGCCGACCAGCTCGACGCCTTCGAGCGCGACGGTGTGCTCGTCCTGCCCGATCTCTACTCGACGGAGCAATGCCGGGCGATCCAGGATCGCATGGCGAAGCTGCTCACCGAGATCGATCCCGGTCCGGCGGCGACGGTCTTCTCCAGCCGTGACCAGACCCACGGTCAAGACCACTACTTCATGACCTCCGGAGACAAGATCCGGTTGTTCTTCGAGCGTGACGCCCTCGGCCCCGACGGGACACCGACGGTGCCGCTGGAGCGAGCGATCAACAAGGTCGGGCACGCTCTCCACGACCTCGATCCGGTCTTCGACCAGTTCTCGCGAGCGCCGGCGATGGCCGGGGTCGCCGGAGCGCTCGGCATCGTCGAGCCGCAGCTGCTCCAGTCGATGTATCTGTTCAAGCAGCCGTGGATCGGGGCCGAGGTCAACTGGCACACCGACCACACGTTCCTGTGGACCGAGCCTCAGTCGGTGATCGGCTTCTGGGTGGCGCTGGAGCAGGCCACCGAGGAGAACGGGTGCCTGTGGTGCCTCCCCGGCAAGCACCGCCTCCCGGTCAAGAGCCGGTTCCGGCGGCGGGGGACCGGGGCCGAGCTCGAGGTCTTCGACCGACAGCCCTACGACTCGACCGGGGCCATCCCGCTGCCGGCAGAGGTAGGCACCGTGGTCGTGCTCCACGGGTCGCTGCCCCATTGGTCGGCGCCGAACACCTCGAACCGGTCTCGGCACGCCTACACCCTCCA
>JAOTYQ010000437.1 GCA_029861725.1 Acidimicrobiia bacterium
CTGTTGAGGTTCCAGCCGTCGTTACCAGAGGGGACCACCACGACGATGCCGGCGTGCCAGGCCCGTTCCACCGCGGCGGCCAGGGGGTCGATGCGGTAGTCCTGGGTGCTGTCAGTCCCATACGACAGGTTGATGACCCGGATGTTGAGATCTCCGGTGTTGCGATGCTGAACGACCCAGTCGATGGCGGCGATGACCTGTGAGACGTCGACCGCCCCAGTGTTGTCGCCCACCTTGACCGACACGATCCTGGCGTCGGGGGCGACGCCTAGGAGCTCCCCTGGTCGCTGGTGTGCGGTGGCGGGCTCAGCGCCGGGCTCACGACCGGCGATGATGCCAATCATATGGGTGCCATGACCGTAGGTGTCGAGATACGCCGCCTCCGGAACACTGGACTCGAACGACAGGTCGACCATGGCTCCGACCTTGTCCGCCCCCAACAGGGCCGGAACCGGGGCCACGCCAGTATCGATCACGGCGACGTCGACCCCGCGGCCCGTGATCCCGGCCTGCCACAGCTTCCGGGCCCCGATCTGGTCAACCACGTTGTACATCGAACCCAACGCCGCCGCCGGGTCGTAAACGGCATCCGACGTCGACATCGTGTCAGTCATCGAGGGCTCGACATTGGCATCGGACGTCGTCGTCTCCGTCAACGTGTTCGTCTCGATCGTGGTCGGTTCGGAGTCGGTCGTGGGCTTGTTGTGCCTGTCCGGCTTCGCTGCCGCCGGCGACGCCAGCAGACCTGCCAGCAACGCCAATCCCACCGTCACCGCTACGAAGCGCCTGGTGTGCATAGCTGGGCTCGATGGGGAGATTGGCTTGGATCATGACTGGTCATCGGTTTCTCACTCAGCCTCGTAGAGGGTCGACGACAGGTCCGAAGCGGTACTGGTGGCGTCGAGGCCGGCCCAGGTCGTTCCGCTCCAGGTCGCTCCCGACCAGGTGGCGCCGGACCAGGTCGCACCCGACCATGTAGCCCCGCTCCAGGTCGCTCCCGACCAGGTGCTCCCAGACCAAGTTGCGCCCGACCACGTAGCCCCGCTCCAGGTCGCTCCCGACCAGGTGGCGCCGGACCAGGTCCCTCCCGACCAGGTGGCCCCGTTCCACGATCCATTGGTCCAGGAGTCGATGCCTTCCCAGGAGGAGATCCCTAGTGCTCGTTCGTGGGTCTGGGTCGGCGCGTTTACGGCGTCACCGGCATTCTCAGCAGCCGTATCCGGTCGGACCTTCCCGGCCCCATCGAGCAGTCTTGACCGGCGGTCTACCTCGTTGGCGTTCTCGACCAGGAGATACTTGACCTGATCGGGGGTGAGCGAGGGATCGGCCGACAACAGAAGCGCTACTGAGCCCGACATCACCGCCGCGGCCTGCGAGGTGCCGCTGCCCTTCATGAACCGACCATCGACTACGGCCTGGGGGTTCTCCTGGTCCAGCGTCGACCCCGGTACCCGGAGGCTCACGATCGATTTGCCCGGAGCGACCAGATCGGGACTACGACCATCGTTGCCGGCGCTCGACCACGTCGCCACGCTGTCCCGGACAGCCCGGCCGTCCAGAGCCCCCGTGGCGATGACATAAGGCGAGACCGCGGGACTGTCGAGCCCACCGCTGGCGTTCGTGCGGTTGCCGCCAGCGACGACCACCACGATGCCGGCATCCCATGCCCGCTCGACCGCGGCTGACAGAGGGTCGGCAGCACTGGACAGGATGCCGTCGCGCCCGAGCGAGAGGTTGACCACTCGGATATTGAGCCCGTCGGAGTTGCGGTGCTCGACCACCCATTCGATGCCAGCGATCACCTGGGCGATGTGAGTCTCGCCGGTCGCCCCAGCGACCTTGACCGACACGATCCGGGCATCGGGTGCCATGCCCTTGAACCCGCCCTCGACACCGTCGTTGCCGGCGACGATCCCAGCGATATGGGTGCCATGCCCATAGGTGTCGAGGGTTGCCAGATTCTCCAGCTCACCCTCGTTGGACAGGTCCGGGCCGTACAGAACCTTGCCCTCGGCGTGGAGGCCCTGGACCGGAGATACTCCCGTGTCGATGATGGCGACGTCGATGCCCTGACCCGTGTAACCAAGCGCTTCCATCGGATCCGCCTCGAACTGGCGAACCAGATCCATGGTCAAGCCACTCGCTGCCGCTCCATCACTGCCCTGATCGGGCTTGCCCAAGAACCCAACACTGTCCGACATCGGCTCCTCATACGATGATGCCGGACCCACCGCGGGAGCAGCTGTGGCCGCTGCAAAGACCGCAACGGCAGCGACGGCCAATCTCCGGCCGATCCCCCTTCCGCCGTTTCCATCGTGGTGGCCACGACCCATCGAACATCCTTCCCCCAGGCCGATCGGGCACGGTGATCCGATCAAACCTGGACAAGGGACGTCGGTTTCGCCACTGGCTCCCCGGCTGGTAAGGCGACCAACTACAACCAACCGGATCCCTGCCACGTCCACAGGTTTCTTGTGCACGAGGATTCGGCCAAAAGGCCTACGACCTTGACCGCAATTGTCCAAACGACCCACTGCACTCGGCCGGCCGACAACGCTCACGCACGCAATCGAGTGCAGCCGGTCCTGGCTTAGTCGAACGAGCTGGGACCCCCCAACGCGCCATGGAGGTCCTGCGATGTCCTGCCGAGATGCCGGCTCGGATGAGGTAGGGTCGTCAACCGGTCTCCGTCGTTGTTGGAGGGGTGCCCGTCAGACGATCGAACGTCCCCATGCCTGAAACTCGCGTGCCCGCACCCGTGAGGTTTGTTGCGACCGTGACGACTGTGGTCATCCTCTTGAGCGCTTGTGGCGGATCGTCCGACGAGAACGAGGTGGCGGGACGCGGCGCGACGATGACGTCAGCTAACGATGGGACGGCCGAGGCAGAGACCAACGATCGGGATGGATCGGGCAACTACGCGATCGTCACCATCGGCACGACGTCTTTACGAGGTCCCGGCCGATCCACTCAACCTGTGCAACGGCCTCGACAACCTGATCTTCGGGTCGTATGCCACCAATGCCAGCGGTCAGGCGACCCAGGCCGGCGGCCCTGACGTGTCGATCCAGGTCAACTTCGGGGTGCCGGCCATCGACTGGCAAGACCAGGGTCTGCAACCGCCCACACTCAATGTCGATCTGATCGATGGCGGCGTGCGATGGTTTGCATCGACCGAGCGGGGGCTCGGTGCAGTGGATTCCCGGCAGCTCGCCGACGGGAAGGCCACCGGGGAGGCATCGTTCGTTGGTGAAGTCGTACCGTCCCACGCCCTGGCTCGTGGTTCGCTTCGAGAGCCCCACGGAATCCATCGATCGGCCTATCGAAGTGTTCGAGTACGGCCAGACCATGCCCGATCCTGCTATTCCGCCCACCGAATCTCGACAGGTGAGGCAACTAGCATTCATGGGACACCATGAGCACCCGACCCGGCATCGACGCAGCCCACGAAAACATCGACTGGATCGACGCGACGGTTGATATCGACTGGGACGAACTCTCTGAGCTCTACCGTGCCGCACCCCTTGGCGACAAACCACCGCAGCTGCTGAAAACTGTGTTCGCCAACAGCATGTTCACGACGTTCGCCTACTCCGGAGGCCGCCTCATCGGAGCAGGCCGAGCATTGGCTGACGGCATCGACTGCGCATACATCGCAGATGTCGCTGTCCACCCCGAGCACCAGGGCCATGGGTTGGGCGCGGCGATCATCAACCGGCTGGTCACCGCCGCCAGCGGGCACAAGAAGATCATTCTCTACGCAAACCCCGGCACGGAGTCCTTCTACGCTAAGCTCGGATTCCTCCCCATGAATACAGCCATGGCGATCTGGCACGACCCGGCGGCCGCACTCGAATCCGGAGTCCTTCGCCAATTCTCCGACGGTCGTACGTGATCACCCAGCCCACGCAGATCACCGGTCTCTTCGCAATTCGATCCGAAATTCTATGGCGTTATTGCCAGACGGTTTGGGGATCGCCCGGGGGGTCAGCGTTGTGGTGCTCCCGGTGCCGGCACGTATGGCAGTGGGTTCACATTGGCTGAGTCAGATTGCCAGTCTGGCCCCTGTTGTCGTCTCTGGGGTCTTCCGTAGGCTTCACGCCAGGGGAAGCGGAGGTCCAAACATGACTGAAACGGATACCGGGTCGGTCGACCCGGAGGACGACATCGGGGCCGACCCGGCACAGGCCGAGGAGTCCGACCACAACGACGGCGTGTCGCCTTCTGGTCGGACGTTGCCAAGCGCGAAGGTCTGGGTGCCCGCTCTGGCCGGGGTCATCGTCGTTGCAGGGATCGCTGCGCTTGTCGCGTTTTCCGGGACTGTGGTTGTCGGCGACTACGACGCCAATCTGACGATGATCCAGGCCCACACTGGACGCAACACGAACCACGATCAATCGCCGCTGCGTGAGGTCCGACAAGAAGATCTTGATATCTCGGATGAGTCGCCGCTGATCACCACCGACCGAAGCGAGTACGTGGCATGGGGCCAGGTTGGAGAGGACTATTTCCACCAGGAGTTCGCCTTCCCGGTCGAGACCGGTGGACAGTTCCGGGTTGCCTGTGAGTTCTCGCACTTCGCCTACGACGATCCGATCCTCAAACCGGACCTGCCGGGCGCGTCGCATCTCCACATGTTCTTCGGGAACACCGATATCAATGCATTCTCGACCTATGAGACGATGCGGGACTCCGGCAGCTCCACCTGCAATGGGGGCGAACTGAACCGGAGTGGCTACTGGGCGCCGGCCATGATCGACCCCGATCCGGAGGCTCCCGGTGGGGCGTGGGTCCGGGTACCGGAACGAGTCGTCGTGTACTACAAGGGCGAAGTGCTGGCCAACGGATCGAACCCGGCCGCCGTGTCCGGCGGGGCCAACGTCTACCGACCCCGGATGGCCAATGTCACCCCCCAACCCGGCGTGGCGGCCATCCCCGCTGACCAAGGAGGGCTGGCGGGCAACGGTTTCGCAGAGTGGAAGTGCTCGAGCAACTTCAGCGTCGCCGGCGACCCGGAAACTATCGGTGAGCTGCCACTCTGTGACGGTGACCGCTGGGCCGAGGGCGACTCGGTGTGGACAGTCCTGGAGATGGACGTCCGGTTCGAGAACTGCTTCAACACCACCAAAGCCGACGACGACTGGTCGGCGTGGGAAGCGGTCGGGCCTAACGACTGGTTCGTGGCCAACTGCACCGGCGAACTCCAAGACGGCCCCGGAGCGACAGACTACGAGATCTTCCCCCACCTCGAGTACTTCATCAACTACCGAGTCGACCCCGGAGAAGACACCAGTGACTGGTACCTGACCTCAGACGTC
>JAOTYQ010000035.1 GCA_029861725.1 Acidimicrobiia bacterium
ACGTTCGATGACGACGACCAGCCGGTGGCGGTCGACGAGAAGCCCCTGCAGCCGAAGTCGAACTGGGCGATCACCGGCCTGTACTTCTACGACGACCAGATCGTCGAACTGGCCAAGCAGGTCGCACCCTCGGCCCGGAACCAGTTGGAGATCACCTCGATCATCCAGGCCTACCTCGATCGCGGGGCGTTGACCGTCGAGCGGTTCGGGCGCGGCTTCGCCTGGCTCGACACCGGCACGTTCGGTTCACTGGTCGAGGCGTCGGAGCTGGTCCGGGTGCTGGAGCACCGCCAGGGGGTCAAGATCGGCTGCCCCGAGGAGATCGCCTGGCGGATGTCGCTCATCGACGACGAGCAGCTCGAGCGCTTGGCCCAACCGCTGCTCAACAGCGGCTACGGGGACTATCTCCTCCACCTGCTGAAGCGGTGATCGGCGGAGCATTCTCTCTGTCTGGCTCCGATCGATCTCGTCGCGCACCAAGCCCTAGTATCTGCTGCGATCCCAGGTTAGGGCGAGAAGATGAGTGTGGAGGCGCCGAGCTCCATGGGTAACGCCAGCAGCCAAAAAACCGACTTCGACAAGGATTGGGACGGGTATTCGGTCTTGATCGACGACCGGAAGGACTCCCCTGGTTGGGCGGTCATACGGGAGGCGAGGGAGTCCCATTGGCGGGAGCTCGTCCAGCTGCCAGCCGGTAGCCACATCCTCGACGCCGGCTGTGGTAACGGTGACTACACGCGGTTGGCTCTCCAAGACGGGGCGAGGGTGTGGGCGTTCGATCTCTCTCGGGAAATGGTCTCGGCGACCGAGCGACGGTTGGCCGCAGCTGGGCTGGAAGCCGAGGAGCTCCAGGTCGCGAGCGTGTTGGAGATTCCGTACCCAGACGCTCGGTTCGACGTCGTGCTGTGCTTCGCGGTCATCGATCACGTGCCGGATGAACGCAGGCTCGACGCCGTGCGAGAGCTCGTTCGGGTCCTCAAACCCGGCGGGACGCTGTACATCAACACGCCGAACCGATACGCGTATACCTGGCGAGCGGGTCACTGGCTGATGCGTCAACTCGGGAGGTTCCCGAAAGGCAAGATCCGCTGGCTGTCACCTGGCGAGCTGCAGGCGCTGTGCATCGAGGCCGATTGCAGCCTCGGACGGAGTCTCGGTCTCGAGCTCCTGCCGCCCGTCAGCGGCATCTACACCAGTGATCTCGAACGCCTCACAGTCCTACCGGAATCGCTGATCAGCGTGCTCGACCGGTGGTACCTACGGGTCGAGCAACGACTTCGACGCATCGACGGGCTCAAGCCGTTCTGCTTCCACTACTTTCTCGAAGCGACCAAACGGGACTGAGGTCCTTGTGAGTCGCTGACGTCAAGCTGATCGCCGCCTCCGTTCGAGACCGCAGGGCAAGGCGCGTCAGCCGATGGCTCCGCGCTCGCCGGCCCGGTCGCGTGCCGCCACGATGACAGCCTGTCCCAGGCTGATGCCACCATCGTTGCACGGCACCTGCCGGTGACGCAGCACCTCGAAGCCGGTCTGGCGCAGCCCGCGCTGCGCCGCGGTGAGCACGAGCCTGTTGAGGAAGACGCCGCCCGAGAGCGCCACCGTCGAGGTACCGGTTTGATCGCGGATCGCCTCGCAGGTTGCAACAACGGCGTCGGCGATCCCGTTGTGGAACCGGGCGGCGATCACCGGCTCGGGGACCCCCGCTCTGAGGTCGCGAACGACGTCGGCAACGAATCGATCACCTCGGATCAACAACCGATCGTCCGCTTCGTCGATGACGGGCCGATAGCCGATCGTCTCGGTCCGGTCGGCGATCTGCTCGAGCTCGATCGCTGCCTGCCCTTCATAGGACACCTCGTCTCGCACGCCCAGCAATGACGCGACGGCGTCGAAGAGGCGACCAACGCTCGACGTGAGCGGCGACCTCGTGCCGGTTCGCGCAAGCTGCAGCACATCGTCCCACCGCGGGCAACGAGCGGCGACGGCCAGGTCGGCACGGTCCGCTTCACCGAGCGCGTCGAGATACACCGCCGCCATCCGCCACGGTTGTCGAGCCGCCTGATCCCCGCCCGGCATCGGGACCGGGGCGAACCACGCTCGACGGTCGTAGCCGACGAGGTCGGCGAGGAGGAACTCACCACCCCAGAACGTGCCGTCGTCGCCGTAACCCAGCCCGTCGAAGGCGACTCCGATCACCGGCCCTTGGCGGCCGGCGTCGGCGAGGCACGAAGCGATGTGGGCATGATGGTGCTGGACCGCGACGTGATCGAAATCATCCAGCTCCGCCCCGTGACGGCTGGACCGGTAGTCGGGGTGGAGGTCGAAAGCCGCCACGGCCGGTTCGATGTCGAGCAGACGGCCGAGGTGCGCGATGGCGTCGGTGAAGGACCGGAAGGTCGCGAAGTCATCGAGATCGCCGATGTGATGCGAGACGAAGACGTGCCGACCTCGATGGAACGCGATCGTGTTCTTCAGGTCGGCTCCCAGGGCAAGCACGGGACGGGCTGCCGGCCACGGCACCATGAGCGGTGCCGGAGCGAAGCCGCGCGACCGACGTATCGGATAGGGCTGTTCGTCGACGACCCGGTACACGGAGTCGTCGACCCGGGTCCGGATCGGTCGGTCGTTGGAGAGGAAGACGTCGGCGATCGGCGCCAACCGGTTGGTGGCGTCATCGTCGAGGAACGCGATCGGCTCGTCGGAACGATTCCCGCTGGTGCACACGATCGGCTCCTCGACGGCGTCGAGGAGCTGTTGATGGAGCGGCGACGATGGCAGCATCAACCCGAGCTCGGTTGTGAACGGCGCGACCGTCGGAGCGACCGCGGCGTCGGAGCGGCGTGGCAACAGGACGATCGGCCGCTGGGGCGAGGCGAGCAGCCCAGCTTCGGCCTCCGTGACCGAGCACAGCTGTTCGGCTGCCCGCAGGTCGCCGACCATGATCGCGAACGGCTTGTCCTCGCGATGCTTGCGGCCCCGCAGGTCGGCGACGGCCGCGGCATCCCGGGCGAGAGTCGTCAAGTGGTACCCTCCTACCCCCTTGACGGCGACGATCATCCCCCTTCGAATGCTCGCCGCCGCCTGATCGACGGTGATCGACAGGCGAGGCCCGCACGCCGGGCAGCACACCGGCTGGGCGTGGAACCGCCGATCGGTCGGGTCGCCGTACTCGAGCTCGCACTGGCGACACAGGGTGAACGCCGACATGGTCGTGTTCGGTCGATCGTAGGGGATGTCGGTCATGATCGAGTACCGGGGACCGCAGTTCGTGCAGTTGGTGAAGGCGTAGCCGAAGCGGCGATCCTGCGGCGTTCGGATTTCACGAAGGCACGCCGAGCACGGGGCGACATCGGGGGCGACGAGCGCAGCGGTCGGCCCGGATCGACGCGACTCGAGGATGCGGAACCCAGGGGCCGCCTCGACGACCGCCGGCGACACCGTCAGCTCTTCGATCGCGGCGAGCGGCGGGGCACCGACCGGCAGCTGCTCGACGAAGTCGTCGACGAGCTCAGCCGGACCCTCGATCTCGATCCGAACACCGGACGGGTTGTTCTCGACCCAACCGGCGAGCGCCAGCTGTTGGGCGAGACCATAGACGTAGGGTCGAAACCCAACGCCCTGCACGATCCCGCTGACGTCGATTCGCCGTCGGATCAACCCGCGTCCGGTCACTGGGCCAACGCTAGTTCCGCTAGACCGACCAACCTGGACGAGTGAGCCGAGTTTCGGCTGAGTGGTTTCAGTGGCATCCCATCGACCACGGCCTGTTCCCGGTCGGGCGACTGGCTACCGTGGCCGACATCGTGCACGATGTCGACGGAGAGATTCAAGAGCAGCTGGCAGAGGAGCCAAGCAATGGTTGACCGGGTGCTCGTGGCCGTGAGGACAGGCGGCGGCCATCATGGCTGAGTGGGACGAGCAGCTCGTCGACGAGCGGATCGAGCAGCGCCGCCGCCGCCGACCCCGCTTCACCGACGACCGGATCACACTCGCCCACGGCGCCGGCGGAAAAGCGACCAGGGCGCTGGTCGAAGGGCTCATCGTCCCCCGACTGAGCAACGACTGGGTGGCCGCCCTGGACGACGCCGCCGTGCTCGGCGAGCTAGAGGGGCGGGTCTCGTTCACCACGGACACGTTCGTCGTGACCCCGATCCGGTTTCCGGGTGGCTCGATCGGCGAGCTTGCGGTGAATGGCACGGTGAACGACCTCGCCGTCTCCGGGGCGCGACCGGTGGCCCTCTCGCTCGGTCTGGTGCTGGAGGAAGGGCTGACCCGGGACGAGCTGGAGCAGGAGATCGACGCGATCGCGGGCGCTGTCGAGGCAGCCAAGGTCCGCGTCGCCTGCGGCGACACGAAGGTCGTCGAGCGGACCAAGGCCGACCGGCTGTATGTCAACACCAGCGGGATAGGGATCGTCGACGAGCGAGCGGATCTCGGCTCACATCGCATCGTCCCCGGTGACCAGGTGATCGTCTCGGGCACGATCGGTGATCACGGCATCGCGGTCATGCTGGCCAGAGGCGAGCTCGAGCTGGCGGCCGACGTGCTGAGCGACACCAGACCGCTGTGGCCGGTAGCCGAGGCGCTCCTGACATCGTGCGGTCCCGGGCTGCGGTGCATGCGCGATGCCACCCGCGGCGGTGTCGCCACCGTCGCCAACGAGCTGGTCATGACCCAAGACGTCGGCATCATCATCGAAGAGACGGCGCTGCCGGTGCTGCCCGCGGTCAACGGAGCGTGCGAGCTCCTGGGGCTCGATCCGTTGTACGTGGCCAACGAGGGGAAGCTCGTCGCGATCGTCGGGCCGGACGTAGCGCTCGAAGCGGTTGCCGCCCTCCGTGCCACCGAGGCCGGGCGCGATGCGGCGGTGATCGGCGAGGTCGTCGACGAGCCAGCTGGGCGGGTACTGGGTCGTACGGCATTCGGGGGCCATCGCATGATCGATCTGCTCGTCGGAGACCCCCTGCCTCGGATCTGCTGACGGTGCGCAGGCCGGCCGGTCGGCGAGCAGGTGGTCAGCTGCTCAGCGGAGCACGAACCGGTCGTACCCGGCGGCGGCGCAGTCGGCCAGCGCTTCGAGGTAGGCATCCGAGGAGGGGTAGTTGAGGAGCTGACGCCGCTTGCCCGGGATGTTGGCCGCCATGTACCAGGAGTCGGTCCGGCTGAGGAGCATGGCTGCCCCGACCGCGTCGACGTGTTCGGTCCACGCCTGATCGGCGCCGGGTCGCGGCTCGATCCGGGTGACGCCGCAAGCGCGGAGATGGTCGAGCAGATCGGCCAGCCAGTCGCCCTGACGCTCGGCACAGGTTGGACCGTTACAGAATGCGGTCGGGCTCTGTGGTCCGTACAGGAAGAACAGGTTGGGGAACCCGGAGACGGCCAGGCCCAGCGTCGTGTCGACGCCGTCGGCCCACCGGTCGGCCAGGGAACGGCCCCTCGTGTCGCGCACGTCGATGGCCGTTAGCCCGCCGGTGTTGGCGTCGAAACCGGTGGCCAGCACGAGCACGTCGAGCTCGTGATGAGCGTCCGCGCACCGCACCCCCCGGGCTGTGATCTCGGTGATGGGCGAGGTCCGTAGATCGACCAGCTCGACGTTGGGCTGGTTGAAGCAGTCGTAGTAGTCCTGTTCCAGCGCCGGTCGCTTGGTGCCGAACGGGTAGGGAGGGTCGGTCGGAGCGAGGATCTCCGCCGTTACCGGATCGTGGACCCGGGCGCGCGTCTCGTCTCGCCAGAAGTCGTAGGCGGTTCGATTGGCCTCCTCGTCGACTGCGACATCGGCGAACGTGCCGCCCCAGAAGTGGAAGCCACCCTCGTTCCAGGCGTCGCGGTACACGGTGACCCGTTCCTCCTCGGAGACGGCGAGCGCCGACTCGCCTCGGCGCTCGATGTCGTGCAGCGAGCCCGGCGGGTTGTTCCGCCGGGCGAACACGTCGGCCAGGTATTGCTTGGCGCGGCGCTCGTGGTCGGGGTCGAGCTTGCGTTGCTGCATCGGCAAGGCGGTCACCGCGGTCCGTTGGAACACGACCAGCTTGGTCGCCACCTTGGCCGCCTCCTGGACCACCTGGACACCGCTGGCCCCGGTTCCGATCACCCCGACTCGTCGACCGTCGAGAGCAACGCCACGGCTGGGCCACCGAGCCGTGTGATGGCAGGGGCCCTCGAAGTTGGCGAGTCCCGGTAGGTCGGGGATGTACGGCTTGGTCGCGAAGCCGGTGCACAAGATCAGATGGCGAGCGGTCATCGTCGCCCCGTCCTCGAGGTCGATAGACCAGGCGTCGGCACCCTCGTCGTAGCTGGCGGCCGTGACCCTGGTGTCGTACGAGATATCGGCGCTCAGACCGAGGACGTCGTCGACGTGCCGGAAGTACCGGCAGATCTCCTCACCACCGGGGAACCGCTCGCTCCAGATCCAGTCTCGCCAGACCTCTTCGATCGAGTACTCGTAGTTCGGGACGTGGGAGTCGACCCGGACGCCGGGATAGCGATTGGCGTACCACACGCCGCCGGGCCCGCCGTTGGCCTCGACGAGGTGGACTGCGTAGCCTCGCTGACGGAGTACGTGCAGCTGGTAGAGGCCGCTGAACCCGGCCCCGACGATGACCACGTCGTAGGTCGTGGCTCGCTCCGCTGGTCGATCACCGGCCATAGCCAACCGAGCGTAGGTCGACGAGACCGCTCGTGTCGCTCGGTGGCGCCTGGGGTTAGGCCGAGTGAGCAACCGGCGCTGACAACTGCTGGGCCACCGCAGCCGCAGCGTCGGTGATCGCGGCGGCGGCCGTAGCCAGCCGCGCCCCGGCCAGGCGATCAGCCGGTCCCAGGATCGAGAACGCGCCGACCACCCCGCTTCCGCCAGCGATCGGCGCACAGACCGCGGTCACATCGGGCTCGATGGCGCCCGTGTTGTACTCGGGTCGAGGCCGCTCGCCCACCAGGCTCGGCGCCGCCGTGAGCGCGGCGCCAACCGCCGTTCCCGCCAATGGGACCGACCGGCCGACCCAGCCGACGTGCCGAATCGCTCGCGGGCTCTCGACCGTTGCGATGTAGACAGCCGTTGTTCCGTCGCGCACGGCGAGATACGCCGACTCCTCGGTCGTCTCGACCAACTCCTCGAGATAGGGCTGGGCGGCCGCCGTCAGGCGGGCATAGGGCCCCGACCGGAACGCTGCCAGCGCTATACGGATGAATGTCGGCCCGACCGAGAACTGTCCCAGATCGTCGCGGACCAGATAGCCGTACTGAGCGAGCGCCCGGAGGTGTCGGAGCGCGGTGCTCGGGGCCATGTCGGTGGCCGTTGCCGCCTCGCTCAGGCTCATCGACCCCTCGACGATGACGGTGTCGAGCAATGACAGCGCCCGTTCGGCCGACTTCGAGACGTGGAGCGTCGACGTAGCTGCTGTTTCCTCGGTCACTCTTCCTCGCTCCCAGGTGTCGGTACACCCTGTTTTCATCAGATGAAATCCGATTCGATTAGTTGACAACCTAGAAAGGACCGGACGACACTGCAAGCCACCGGTTACTCCACGAGAGCGAGTGACGTTGCCCCTCTGGATCAGCATCGAGCGGAGCGTCCCCGAAACCGGTCCGCGCTCCGAGCGGCGCGACCTCGACGGGTGGGGGCCGGCCGCAGAGTCTCGACTCGGCCGCTGGCGGAGCGCGAGGTGAGTCGGGCGCCTGAGACCGACGTCGGGCGCCGACGTCACAGCCGGCGAGCGCGTGGGTCGGGCGATTGCGGACCCCGCCAACGGCCGTTCCACCAGCCGAGCTTCCACGCCGCGCCAACCAGCGCCGTCTCCGAAGACGAGCTCGAGGCGATTCACCTCGCCTCGCTGGCCATTCTGCGCGACATCGGCATCGACGTGCTCCACCCGGAGGCCAGGACTCTGCTCACCGGTGCCGGTGCCACCGTCGACTCAGAGCCGCCCCGAGTGCGATTCGACCCCGATCTGGTGACCGAGATCATCGCCAACGCCCCGTCCGAGTTCACACTCCACGCCCGGAACCCGGCCCATCATCTCCGAATCGGAGGGAATGCAGTTGCCTTCGGTGCCGTCGCCAGCGCGCCGAACGTCACCGGGCTCGGCGAAGGTCGGAGGGTGGGCACCGCCCGGGACTTTCGTGCGCTCGTGCGGCTCTCGCAGTGTCTCGAGGCGGTGCACTTCCACGGTGGCTATCCAGTCGAGCCGATCGACATCCATCCCTCGGTACGCCATCTTCACGCCACGTTCGATCTACTCACGCTCAGCGACAAGGCGATCCACAGCTACAGCTTGGGCCGACAACGGACCCTCGACACGATCGAGATGACCAGGATCGCCCGCAGGTTGAGCGGCGACGAGCTCGATCAACAGCCTTCGGTCTTCACGGTGGTCAACACGTCATCGCCGCTCCGCCTCGATGGGCCGATGATCGAGGGCATGATCGAGCTCTCGGCCCGGAACCAGCCGGTCGTGGTCACCCCGTTCACGTTGGCCGGTGCGATGGCCCCGGTCACCATTGCCGGCGCGCTAGCTCAACAGAACGCCGAGGCGCTCGCCGGCATCGCGCTCACCCAGGTCATCCGCCGTGGCGCGCCGGTCGTCTACGGCGGGTTCACGTCGAACGTCGACATGCGATCGGGAGCGCCAGCGTTCGGGACGCCCGAGTATGTCAAGGCCGCGCTCGTCGGCGGCCAGCTGGCTCGGCGCTACGGGCTCCCCTACCGATCGTCCAATGTGAACGCGGCTAACTCCCTCGATGCCCAGGCGGCCTACGAGAGCTTGTTCTCCCTCTGGGGCGCCGTGATGGGTGGGGCCAACATGATCTTCCACGCTGCCGGATGGATGAAGGGTGGCCTCTGCGCGTCGTTCGAGAAGATGGTGCTGGACGCCGAGCTGCTCCAGATGATCGCCGTGGCCCTCGAGCCGCTGGTGGTCGACGACGACTCGCTCGCACTGGATGCAATCGCTGAAGTCGGTCCTGGCGGCCACTTCTTCGGCGCCGACCACACCCGTGCCCGCTACCGCACCGCGTTCCACTCGCCGATGGTGTCGGACTGGCGGAACTACGAAGCATGGGATTCCGCAGGACGGCCCACGGGGGATCGGCGCCTTCACTCCCGACAACGTTCCTGTCTTCGACCACCTCGCCGACAATGCGTTCGTCATCGCCGACTCGAACCACGGATTCAAGATGATCGGCGTCGGCAAGCTGACGGCCGAGATGCTGGTTCGCGACCACAAGCCGGACGAGCTGAGGCCTTTCACGCTCGATCGATATGCGACCGGCCGCACCTTCGGGGACAGGAACTCGAATTCCCCTTGGGTGTGACCCACCAGGGTGTCACGCGATAGGTCGGGGACTCCGAGGCTCCGAGCTTGTCGCCGCAGTCACTGGTCGCCGGAGGCGAAGGACTCGATGACGCTCCAGGCGTCCTCGGTCAGGTGATTCGCCAGGTCATGGAGGGCGCGGGCGGTCGCGAGCTCCTCTCCAACTCGCGGGACCGAGGGATCCGCAGGGTTCCTGCGGGATCGGCCGCGCCCAGACAACGATCGGTCACCCGTGTCGAGCTGGACCACCATCTCGCAGTGGTCCTCGTCCTCCTGCAGCTCGAACCTGAACGTCCAGTTGTTGGGCAAGACCTGTTCCACGGGGCCTATTGTCCAGCCGAGATCGACTGTCGTGCAGGGCCGAAGGTCACGTGGGCTCGTTCTCGTGGGGGGTGAGGCGTCGTAGCTGACCGATCGCAACCCGGTCGACCACCGCAGCGAGCTCCCCGGTGTCATCGAGGTCGGCCTGATGGCCGAGCGCCACCCCGAGCTCGTGCACGACGAGCGACGCCGCGGCCTGAGCCATCAACAACCGAGCCCGCGACAACAGCATCGCCACGTCGACCTCTGCCCGTCGAGGCCAGAGATGCTCGACGAAGGGTGCGATCGCGGCGGCCGCGATCGTCGCCGCACCTTCGTTGATCCCGGCAACGATCTCGACGGCGGCAGGGGGAGGCGTGCCCGCGGCGATAGCCAAACCGACCAGCTCCAAGGCTGCGACACTGCGGGCGATGATGGTGCCGTCGCCGACGTGCAACAAGCCCACCGAGATCGCCCGCTCCACCAGATCGGGATCACCGAAGGCAGGGACCAGCTCCGTGAGCTGCTCGTCGGTCAGCTCGGTCGGCGCCTCGTCGAGGACCGCCGGGTCGGCATCGACCCCCAGCACCGACCCGAGGCCCCGGCCCTGCTCCCAGGACCCCATCAGGTCGCCGATCGCCGCCAGCGAATAGCCACGTTCTTGGAGCCGTCCGACGATCGAGAGCCGAGCCCGATGCTCGGACCCATACCGCCCCACCCGGCCATCGCGGCGAGGCGGGGGCAGTAACTCGAGGCGCTGGTACTCCCGGATCGTGCGCGACGGCACCCCCGCTTCGACCGCGAGCTCATCGATCGTCCAACTCGACGCTGCTTCGTCCGAACCGACCATGGGAATATGTTGACAGCATTTACTGTAACGGTCAATAGTGTCTCACATGACATCGACGCCAGGACCGACGAACCTGCTCGAGGCCATCCGGGCCACAGCCGAGCAACCGACCCTGGAGTGGGCCCGGCCAGCTATACCGCTCACCGGCGGTTTCTGGGCCCAGATGTGGCACGTCAGGCTCGCCACCGACTGCCCCGGACTCGGCGGCGAGTTGGTGGCTCGCGTCATGCCCGAGCCCGACGTTGCCGCCAGAGAGACAGCCGTCCAGGCCCACCTGGCCCGGAGCGGCTACCCCACCCCGATCGTGCGACTCGCCGCGCCTCCGGGACCCCACCTCGGTCGGGCCTGGATGCTGATGGACCACGCCCCGGGCCAGCCGCTTCTCACCGGCTTGTCAGGCGCAGCTGCGCTAGCCCGGCTCCCCCGCATCGCCCGAGCCCTGCCCGATCAGCTCGCGCAGCACGCTGCCGCCCTTCATGTCGTCGACCCGGCCCCTCTGTGCGACGCCATCGACGGGACAGACCTGCTCATTCCCCTCCGCGAGCGAGCGGTGGCCATCGACCGGCCAGACCTGATCTCGCTGGCGGACCACCTGGACGACTCCCGTCCCCCACCGGGACGGGTCGTGCTCTGCCACGGCGACCTCCACCCGTTCAACATCCTCACCGACCCCGACGGCGACACCGTCCTCGACTGGTCGGCCACCCGGATCGCCGACCCCGCCTATGACATCGCGTACACCCGCCTTCTGCTCGTCCACACGCCACTCAGCGCACCCCGCCCCCTCCGAGCAGCCATCGCCGCAGCCGGCCGAGTGTTGGCTCACCGATTCACCGCTACCTACAACCGGACCGCTTCGGTCCCTGTCGATCCCGACCAGCTCGCTTGGTACACCGACCTCCACGCCCTCCGGGTCGTCACCGAGGTTGCTAGCTGGCAGGCCAATGGCGAGCTCGCCAAGCATCCCGGCCACCCCTTCCTGACTCTTTCCCCGGCCCTCACCACGCGCCTTCGGGCCCACCTCGATAGGAGACCGCGATGAGCCCTCGCCTCCGACTCTACGTCCCCCTCGCCCTCCACATCCTCCCAACCGTCATCATCGGCTACGCCATCGTCATCCCCAACGGGCCGATCGCCGGGGTCAACGACCACACCATCGGGTTCGCCACCACGCTGATCGGCACCGTCGCCACCTACCACGCCGGCATCCGCCTCGCGCTACGACGCCCGGCCCCGACTGCCGACCATCCATCGGCCACCGAACATCCACCGGTCGCGGTCCGATAGCCAACGCTCGGCGACACCTCGACCAGGACGTCGCGGCCTGGCGGTCAGCTCATCGATGCACCCAGCTGTCGAGCGAGGACCTCCACGTCGTCGGTCGGGAGCTCGCAGGCGTAGTTACGGCAGACGTAGGCCCGATTCCCGGTGCGTTCGTGCCAGAGCGGCGAGTCGAACGGCTGGCCGAACACGACGACGCCGTTCGGCAGATAGGCGCGGTGAGCGGTGGCGACGAGGTCGGGGCGGTCACCCGCCACGACGATCTCGGTCGTTCCTCCGGTCGCCAGGTCGAACGCTGCGAGCAACCGGGAGAAGGCGAGCGGCTGGGTACCCATGGCCCCGGCGACGAGGCGGAGGATGGTGTCGGCCCGGTCCGCTAGGTCGGCCCGGCCGTGAATGGCTGCCACCCGCAGCAGCGCGAACGCCGCATTGCTATTGGCGGACGGGGTCGGGTTGTCGGTGAGCTCCTTGCGATCGAGGAGCAGTCGCTCCCCGTCGGTGCCGGTCGTGAGCAGCCCGCCGCCGTCCTCGTCCCAGAACAGCTCGATCATGACCACGGCCGTCTCCACCGCCAGGCGATGCCATCGAGCGCGCCCCGTCGCCTCGCCGAGGCGAGTGAGGGCATCGACGGCGGCGGCATAGTCGGCGGCAAAGGCCAGGTGCTGACGCCCGCTGTCGACATGCCAGCTCCGGTACCAACGACCACCGGCGTCGACGAGGTGCTCGAGGAGGAACGTCATTACCTCCTCCGCGGCGTCGACCCATACCGGCTCGTCCAGCACCGCTCCGGCTTCGGCCAGCGCAGAGATCATCAGACAGTTCCACTCGGCGATCACCTTGTCATCGCGCTCCGGACGAACCCGGGCCGAGCGGGCCAGCAGCAGACGCCGACGCAGGTCTTCGACTTCGGGGCTCCGCGTCAGCCGACCGATCTCCGGGCGATGAAGCACGTTGGCACCCTCGAAGTTCCCGACAGCGCTTACGCCGTACCATCCGCGGGCGATGTCGAGCTCGCTCGGCGACAGCAGCTCCGCCAGTTCGGCCTCGGTCCACACGTAGAAGCGGCCCTCTTCCCCTTCGCTGTCGGCGTCCTCGGCCGAGGCCAGCCCACCGCCGTGGAGTCGGAGGTCTCGGAGCACGTATTCGATCGTCTCGGCCACGACCTGACGGTGGTCCACCGAGCCGGTGACCTGCCAGCCGTGGAGGTAGGCCGTCACCAGCAGGGCGTTGTCGTACAGCATCTTCTCGAAGTGAGGTACGGCCCACCGCTCATCGACCGAGTAGCGAGCGAAGCCACCACCGAGATGGTCGTAGATCCCGCCGGCCGCCATGTGGTCGAGGGTGCGGACCACGACGGCTCTGGCATCTTCGTCACCGGTCCTGAGGTGGTGGCGGAGCAGGACGTCGAGGGCGAGCGGGTTGGGAAACTTCGGCGAAGTTCCGAAACCACCGTTGACCGGGTCGTGGCCACGGATCAGCGTCGCGCACGCCTGGGCTACGAGCCGACGATCCGGCAGGCCCGGCTTAGGGCTGACCTGCGTTGCCAGCTCCAGGGAACGGGTCACCTCGCCGGCGTGGGCCACGAGCTCGTCCCGCCGATTCCGCCAGGCGTCCACGACCGCCTCCAGGATCTGGGGGAACGACGCCACGCCGTGGCGGGGCTCCGGCGGGAAGTAGGTCCCGGCGAAGAACGGCTGCCCGGCCGGGGTCAGGAACACGGTCATCGGCCACCCGCCATGACCGGTCATCGCCTGGACCGCGTCCATGTAGAGGGCGTCGATATCGGGCCGCTGCTCACGGTCGACCTTGATGTTGACGAAGCCAGCGTTCATCGCCGCCGCGATCTCATCGTTCTCGAACGACTCGTGAGCCATGACATGGCACCAGTGACAAGCGGAGTACCCGACCGAGAGCAGAATCGGCTTGTCAGCCTCGGCCGCCAGGGCGAGCGCCTCCTCACCCCACGGAAACCAGTCGACCGGATTCTCAGCGTGCTGGCGCAGATAGGGGCTGGCCTCGTCCCTCAGTCGATTGCTCATGACACCTCCTGGCCCCGGCAAGCGCGCTCTGGGCTGAGTGACCAGGAGCTGGCTACTACTCTTGGTCGTCGATCCAATCGACGATACGTTCGGGAGTGGCTGGCAGGCGACGCACTCGGACACCGTACTCCCGAAGAGCGTCTTCGATAGCAGACGAGATCGCAGCGGGAGCCATCATCCTGCCTGCCTCGCCGCCACCCTTTATCCCGTGAGGAGTGTAGGGCGACGGGGTCTCCTGGTGACCGATCTTCAGCGACGGGACGTCCATCGACGTCGGGATCACGTACTCGGCGAAGCTCGGCGTCTGCAGGGCACCATCGGAGTCGTAGACGAACTCCTCGAAGATCGAGGTACCGATGCCTTGCGCCGTACCTCCGACGATGTGGCCGCTCAGGGACCGAGGATTCACCATCGTGCCGCAATCATGTACCGCGGTGTAGTCCAGGAACTCGACCTTCCCGGTCTCGGGATCGACCTCGACGACGGCGATATGAGAGGCATGACCCATGAAGGGATAGAACACACCGAGATCGGTACGGTCGTCGTTCGGCATCGTGGTGTACGGGTGGTCGTACACATGGCTTGCCTCCAGCCCGCTCTCGATCTCGTCGGGCAGGCTGTGCTTGAAGAGATGAGCCTGAATAGCGATCTCGGCCAATTCCTTGCGCGCCGTCGGTGTGCCGACCACCTCGAACCCGCCGTTCACCCACGCGAGGTCTTCGACGTTGGCCTCCAACAAATGAGCAGCGATGTTGGCCGCCTTGCTCTTGATCTTGCCCGACGCCCCGTCGATCGCTCCGGCCACCATCACCGTGAATCTGCTACCACCGGGACCGGTGGCCGGGAGCCCTTGGTTGGAGCTGGCATAGACGACATTGACCGTCTGCGGATCCAGGTCGAACTCTTCGGCCACCAGCTGAGCGACCATGGTCTCCGGGCTGTTGCCCCACATGGCGCATGAATAGAGCGTCGCGGTGACGTTCCCGAGAGCGTCGATGTCGAGCGTGACGCTCTCCGGCATGCTCGAGACCGGCGCCGCTGGCTCATCGAACCAGAACCAGAACTCGGTGGCGCTGAACACACTGCGTTCTTGGCACGTGCAGATCCCGATCCCGATGTGGCGGCCCTCGGCCCGTGCCGCCTCCTGTCGTTCCCGCCAACCCGCGTAGTCTGCGAGCTCCAGTGCGGTATCGAGAACGCCGCCGTAGTTGCCACTGTCGTAGACGTTCCCGGTCGGGATGAAGTACGGAAACTCCTCGGGGCCGATGAAGTTCTGGCGCCGTAGGTCGGCTGGGTCACGGCCCAGCTCATCAGCGGCCCGGTCGACCATTCTCTCGATAACCCAATTGCCGACCTCCGACCCGAAGCCTCGGTACGCACCCTGCTGGCACTTGTTCGTCAACACGGCCGTCACGTCGTAGAAGACGCTGCTGATCTTGTAGGGACCGGTGACCTGGGCGAGCGCATTTCCGTGATGGCCAACGCCGAACTGGATGTAGGCGCCGTAGTCCTCGACGGTCTTGATCTTGATGCTACGCAAGGTGCCGTCGTTCATCACCGCCAGCTGCACGTCGTAGCGACGATCGGAACCGTGATGGTCCCCGTTCGAGATGTTCTCCATGCGGTCCTGCACGTACTTGACCGGGCGGCCGGTCGCCTTGGACAACATGCCGGCAATGGTCGGCGTCTTGACCTCCCAGAGCTTGGAGCCGAAGCTCCCGCCTGCCGGAACGGGGTGCATGTCGAGCTTGTTGCTCGGGACCTTCAGCGTTCCCGCCAGCATGAACAGGTATGACGTGAAGCTCAGGGAGTTGGCGTGGATGCTCATCATGCCGGTGGCATGGTCGTAGTCAGCGATGGCCCCAACCGTCTCGATGGGCTGCCCGCCAGAGCGACCCCAGTGGAGCGTGTCGGTGATGACCCGATCGGCTGCCTCGAAGTCTGCGTCGACATCACCGAACGTGAACTCTCGATGGAAGGCGACGTTGGTTCCCAGCGTCTCGTGGACCAACGGGGCACCCTGCTCGAGAGCGGCCAGGGGGTCGACCAGGGGCTCGAGCGGTTCGTACTCGATGACCACGAGCTCGGCAGCATCTTCGGCGATCGCCCTGCTCTCGGCGGCAATGGCGACAACGCCCTCACCCGCGTACCGGACCTTGTCGACGGCGAGACAGCGCCACGGGTGATTGGCGGGATCGGGTCCGAAGTCGGGTAGTGGATCGGTCAGCTCAGCGGCCTGGGCTCCGGTGATGACGGCGACAACGCCGTCGACCGCTGCGGCATCCGCCGTATCGATGCTGACGATTCGAGCGTGGGCGTAGATGCTGCGGACGAGGGCAACCTCGAGCATGTTGGGCACGACGATGTCGTCGATATAGCCGCCTCGGCCGAGCAGGAACTTGCGGTCCTCCAGCCGGGGAATCGACTTACCGATCCAGTTCTTCTCGGCGGTGTGCTCGCGCACTGCGGGGACGGTCATGCCGTGATCCTCCTCATCGCATCTCGCTGGCCGCGTCGACCACCGCCTCGACGATGTACTGATATCCGGTGCACCGACACAGGTTGCTGGCCAGGCCCTCTCGGGCTTCCTCGTGGGTGATGGTCGGGTTGTCCCGGATCAGCTCCAGACTCCGCATGAGCATCCCAGGAGTGCAGAATCCGCACTGCAGTCCCTGCTTCTGACGGAAGGCTTCTTGGATCGGGTGCAGTTCGCCGTTGCTCGCCAATCCCTCGACGGTCTCGACCTCCGATCCGTCGGCTTGCACGGCCAGCATGAGACATGATCGGACGCTCTCCCCGTCGACCAGAATGGTGCATGCGCCGCAAGCCCCCTGTTCGCAGCCGAGGTGGGTTCCGACCAAGCTGAGGTGCCTGCGCAGGAAGTCGGCCAGCGAGAGGCGAGGCTCGACCTCGGCGTCGGTCACCCGATCGTTGACCGTGAGCGAGATGTGGTGCTGCTCGGTGCTCATGTCGCTCCTCCGGCTCGGGCCACTGCTGTGCTCATTGCCCGTCTCACCAGGACGGTCGCCACCTTCCTGCGGTAGGTGCCAGATCCGAACACGTCGGAGAACGGCTGGAGGTCGGCGGTAGCCGCTTCTGCTGCGGCTCCGAGCGCATCCGGATCCGGCGCTTGGCCGATCAGGCTCGCTTCGGCCTCGGTCCCACGCACGGGTGTTCCTCCGACCCCGCTGATAGCGATCGCGGCTCGGTCGATGACTCCTTGATCCAGGTGGACGAGGGCGGCAGCCGTGACCACCGGCCAGCTCTCGTGACTGTGGCTGAACTCTTCGAAGGCGTGACCGGTCCCGTCCGGCCACCGATCCAGGCGGACCTCGCGGAGGAGTTCGCCGTCTCGCAGCGCCGTCATGTACGGGCCCTGGAAGAACTCCTCGGCGGGAATCGTCCGGGTGCCAGATGTGTCTTGGGCGACCGCGGTGCCGCCCTGGGCCAGGAACGCGGTCGGGATCTCGGCGCTCGGGTCGGCGTGGGCGATGCTTCCCACCACCGTGCCTCGGTGACGGATCGGGACCTGGCCGGCGCGGCCGATCGCGTCGACTAGGAGGGGGGCCGCCGCCGTCGCCGCCGGTTCGTGCTCGACGACCCACTGGCGTGCGGATGCACCAACGACGAACGACCCGTTGTCAGCCGAAGCGCTGGAGAGGTCGCCAGCTCGACCGATATCGACGAGGTGGCTCGGCGAAGCGAGCCGGATGGCGAGCATCGGCAGCAGGCTCTGACCCCCTGCGAGCACTCTCGCTTCGGACCCGAGCTCGGCCAGAGCGGCAACGGCTTCGGCCGCGGAGTCGACTCTGCGATACCCGAACGGCGGTGCCTTCATGCACGCCACCCCCTTGTGTCATTCCCGCATTCGGCAACATAGCTCGGTATCGAAACCCGTGCCACCGGGTCGGAGTGCCTCTGCCGACCGTCGCCGAGAACGACCCGATCGCCAGCTGGAACACCCTGTTGATGGGTCAAGAGCGAACACGTAGGTTGGTGCCTACCCGTGTCAAGCGAACGGAGATCCCACCATGGGAACGATCGTCGACCTCTCGCAAGACATCTACGAAACGATGATGGTGTATCCGGGCCACCTCAAGACCGTGCAGTTCCAGCATGCCAGTCATGAAGAGACGGCCGATCGCTTCACCAGCGACTTCTCGTTCCAAACCACCGGCCTGATGTTGAACGACAACGGTCCGACGCACGTTGACTCATTCAGCCACATGGACCCGGACCCGAGTGCCCCGACGATCGATCAGATGCCGCTCGAGTTGTTCTTCGGGACGGCGATCTGCCTCGACATCTCCCACATCGCTCCCCGCACCGACGTCGAGGCCGCAGACCTCGACGCAGCACTGGCGACGTCCGGCCAGGACCTGAACCCAGGCGACATCGTGCTCTTCCACACCGGTACCTGGGAACGGCACGCTGGCACTAGGGCCTACCTCTCGGAGTTCCCCGGGCTCGGGGAAGGAGCGTCCAAGTGGATCGCGGCCAAGGGGATCAAGAGCTTCGGGGTCGACTCTCCGACGCCCGACAATCCCGCGAGCACGACCTATCCCTGCCACCTGATGTCTCGCGACGCTCGGATTACCCACTACGAGAATCTCGCCAACCTGAGGCTCGTCCTCGGCCGGCGGTTCGACTTCTACGGGTTCCCTCTGAAGATCATCGGTGGCCACGGCGGCCCGACACGAGCGGTCGCCATGGTTCCCGACTGACAACACCGCTCGGACCGACCTTGGTCGACCTATGACGACAGCTTCTAGCGCCTCGCGGTCGGCGAAGACGCCTGGTGGATCCTGCTACGCCTCGTCGGGGATCGCATCGAAGCGATTGACGATGTAGTCGGTCGCCCGGAGGAGGTCGGTCTTGGTCGAGCTTCCCGAGAGGTTGCGCCGGGCGCCGGGGCCGATCAACACAACGAAGCGGCCGTTGAATCTGATCACGATGTGACCGAGGCGGAAGCCGGACGGTGGTGGCACAGACACGGGAGCGACCGGTGCGTGTTCATCGACAGCGAAGACCCCGGTTCCGAGCGCACTCGTGAGGGCGGCCATGACCGGCCACACGGCGGGATCAGCGTCGAGCGGCCCCGAACCGTCGGCTGCATCGCCGACGCTGACCTGCCAGCTCCGGCGGACCCGCTCGTCGTCGACGAGTACGCCCGCCGGGGGGAGGCCGAAGGCCGATGAGGTCCGCCGTTTGAAGCGGCCAACGGCTCTCGGCTCCCACGGCCGGAAGCTGATCGAGAGCGCAACGGGCCTCCGGAGCTCCGCAACGACTCCCAAGACCAGTCGGGACGTGGCGACCACGACCGTTCGTCCCTCTTCCGTTCGATCCAGGGCGAACTGCGTCGACGAAACGACCGCCGGGTCGTCTGCGCCGAGGAGCTCCTTCGCCGCCGCTTCGAGGTCGTCCGCCACAGGGATCGCGAATTCGATCTCGGTTAGCCTCACGACGGCCGATCGCCGTGATCTCGACGTGCGCGCAGCAACCACTACCGCAACAGCAGCGATACCGACCGGAGCGAGAATCGCAATCAAGCCCATGAGATCACTGCAGCCGAAGGGTAACCAAACCCCGCTCAAACGCTGCGGTCGGTCGCCGGTCCGACAACCGCGGCCGTTGGTGCCTACGAGCGACCACGCGGAAGCCGTCTAGCATCCGGTCATGGCTGAGTCCCCTTTCCGCATCGAACGAACCGACGACGGCACGCGCTTCACCTTCGAGCTCCGGGCGGAGAAAGCGGAGCGCCAACGCAAGCGAGCTGTCTTCGCCCACTTCGAGATGTTCTGCGACGAGGGGGAGGCTCTCGGCGGCGACGACACCGCTCCCCCACCGTTGGCCTACTTC
>JAOTYQ010000438.1 GCA_029861725.1 Acidimicrobiia bacterium
GCAAACGCTGGTGGCTCGTCGCGCCGAGCGTCCTTGCCGCGGTCAACCCAGCCGAGGACCGGCCCGGGCAGTAGCATTCTCGACCATGGCCGGCTTGAGAGGACAGACCGCGATCGTCACCGGTGCCGCCCGAGGCATCGGTGAAGCCTTTGCCCGGAGGCTCGTCGCCGAAGGGTGCAACCTGACGGTCACCGACCGGCTCGAGAGGGTGCGGGCGGTCGGCGACGAGCTCGGAGCGACGACGGTGCTTGGCGATGTCGCCGACCCCGCCCACGTATGGGAGGCCGTCGGGCGCACGGTCGACGTGTACGGATCGATCGACATCCTCGTGAACAACGCTGGTGAGGCGTGGGCAACAGGTCCGAACGACGACTGGGATCGCGCTGCCGCCGACTACGAGCGGATCTTCGGTTCGAACACCAAGGGCGCCTTCCTGTTCGGCCGGGCGGTTGCTCCGATCATGGCCGCTGGAGGTGGGGGCAACATCGTGAACGTGAGCACCGATCATGTGAAACCCGGGCCCGGCTGCGATCGTCTCCATGGCCACGGCGGCATGGATCTCTACAACGCTTCCAAGTGGGCCCTCAACGGCTTGACATTCGACTGGGCCCGGTCGCTCGCCGACTCAGGCATACGGGTGAACAACCTCTGCATGGGTGCGACCGAGACCGAGATGCTGCGGCGCGTCCTCGGGCCCAAGCCCGACCCCGCCTACCAGGCCACGTGGATGCAACCGGAACAGACGGCGCAGATCCTGGTCGAGCTGCTCCAGGAGGGCTCGGCCGGGCGCACCGCCGACTCGATTGGGCTCTACGCGGGCGAGCCAAGCGTGATGCCTCCACCCGAGTGAACGGCCCCCGACCAGCTCATAGATTGGGGCCTTGCAGCGGACGCCGGGCAAGGGGTTGGTGACGATGGGTGCCTCGGGACCACTCGAAGACCTACGGGTGCTCGACCTCACCGATGGCCACGGTCGGTACGCATCCAAGGTGCTGGCCGAGCTCGGCGGCGACGTGGTCCGCGTCGCGCCCTCCACCGAGTCCGGACCGTCGCTCGGGCCAGCGTCGGGCCGCGGGCTCTTGGACTGGTGGTACGACACCAACTGCCGTCTCCTTCCGTTGGATCTTCGTGATGGCGCCGGCTCGGCCGCCTTCGGCCGACTGGTCGAGCTCGCCGACGTCTTCATCGACGACTCGCCGCCCGGTGCGCTAGGTGAGCTCGGACTGGCGCCCGCCGACCTGTCGGAGATGAACCCCCGGCTCGTGCACGTGTCGCTGACCCCGTATGGCGCCGACGGGCCGAGAGCCGCCTGGCGGTCGTCGGACCTCGTGGCCCAGGCCCAGGCCGGCCACCTGTCTGTCACCGGCGACGTCGACCGACCGGTCGTGCTGTGGGGCCGGCAGTCGGCGGTCGTCGGAGGCCTCTACACCGCCGTCTCAGCGCTGGCCGGTCACCTGAGGGCGAAGGCGACCGGGCAGGGAACGTGGGTCGATCTGTCGCTTCACGAGGCACTGGTCTCGTGCACCGAGCATCTGCTCATGTACTGGTGGTTCCCGGAGATTCTCGCTCCGCTGGGGGCCCCGATCGCCGGGCGGCAGCGGTCGCTGCACTGGGTCCGAGCGTTCGAAGTCGTGCCGTGCCGGCGAGGGGCGTGCATGGTGTCGCCCGCGGCCGGTGGCTTGATCGATCTGATCGCCTGGCTCAAGGAGCGGGGCCAGGCCCAGGATGTGCCGGCCGAACCCGACGAGGGGGCGCTGCTGGCGCTGGTCGCGCCGTTGATGGACTCCCTTCGGGCTGTCGCCCTCGAATCGGACGCCACCGACCTCTTCCTCGCCGGGCAGTCGCTGCACGTGCCCTTCGGCGAGTCGTACAACGTCACGCAGGTGGCCGAGTGCCCGCAGCACCGGGCTCGGGGCTTCCTTCGGCCCGTCGCCGACGAGCCCGCTGTCCGGCTACCAGGACCGGTGGCGCACTTCTCGGCCACGCCGGCCCCCGAACCGCTCGCCCCGGCGACGATCGCGTCGACCGACGAGGTCGCCGAGCGCTGGGACCGACGCCAGTCGGGCCCCACAGCCGGCGCAGATCGTCGCCCGCTCGATGGCGTCAGGGTGCTGGACTTCACTCATGTGCTCGCCGGCCCGTTCGCCACCCGGCTGCTCGCCGATCTCGGGGCTCACGTCATCCGGATCCAGACCGAGGAGCGCTCGGCCGGGGCTGCCGACAACGCGTTCCCGTACAACGTGATGTGGGCCAGGAACAAGCGATCGATCCAGCTGGCCATGAAGCACGAGGGTGCGCTCGACGTGCTCCGGCCACTCGTCGAGCAGGCCGACATCGTCATCGACAATTTCTCGGTGGGCGTCATGGACTCGTGGGGCGCCGGCCCGGCTCAGCTGGCCGAGTGGAACCCGGAGATCATCACACTGTCGATGAGCGGCTGTGGCGGCGACGGCCCGTGGCGCAACTTCGTGACCTACGCCCCGACCGTGCACGCGCTGTGTGGGCTGACCGCCCTCACCGGTCCGAAGGGAGAGACCGACTGCGGACCCGGGGTGGCCTACAACGACCACGTCTCCGGCCTGACTGGCGCGTTGGCGCTACTGTCGGCCCTCCTGGCGCGAGGCGAGTCCGGGCGGGGCCAGCACATCGAGATCTCGCAGCTCGAGATCGGCACCCATCTCATCGGTCCGGCACTGATCGACTACCTCGCCACCGGGCGGGTGGCCGAGTCGAGCGGCAACGACGATCCGTTCGCCGACTTCGCCGTCAACACCGTCATCAGGTGCAGGGACGGCGAGTGGCTCGCCCTCACCATCGTCGACGACGATGAGCTACGGCGCATCGCAGGGCTGCTCGGTATCGATGCGAGCAGAGATGCTGTTCTCACCTGGGCGACGGCGTCCGACGCCCTCGAGGCGGTCGAGAAGCTGCAGGCGGCCGGCATCGCCGCTGGGGTGATCGCTACCGCTCGCCACTTGACCGAAGCCGATCCCCAGCTCGCGCACCGGGACTGGTTGCGAACGATGGACAGCGAGCTGGTTGGGCGCCAGACGACCGAGCGGTACCCGGGACGTTGGCATCGACCCGATGGGGCACCGGAGGCCGACCTCGACCACACCGCCAGTCCGTATCTCGGCCAGCACAACTTCGAGGTGCTTCGCGAGCTGCTGGGCTGGGACGAGGCCGAGGTGGCCGAGGCCCTCGGGGACGAGCTGCTCCGCTAGGAGGCGTGGGCGTCGGGGCAGCTCCTCGGCGTAGAGTGCGGCCGTCGCCGATCACGGAGCAGCAGGCCATGACCAGAGACCCAATCGCCGCGCTGGTGCACCTCTACGCCGACGCGGTCGTCCACTTCGACGCCGAGCAGTGGGCGACCACCTGGGCGGCGAACGGTGTGTGGGATTTCGGTTCGGGCCGGCAGGTAGAGGGCCGGGAGGCGATCGTCGAGTTCTGGCAACAGGCGATGGGTGGCTTCGACGCCGTCGTCCAGACCGTGCTGAACGGCACCTACCAGCTCGACGGGGCGGCGGGGACCGGGACCGGGCGGTGGTACGTCCAAGAGGCCTACCGGCGAACCGGCGGCGATCCCGGCATGCTGCTCGCCCACTACGACGACACCTACGCCACCGTCGACGACCGGTGGTGCTTCGCGAGGCGCTCGCTCGTCGTCCACTACGGCGGTCCGGTCGACCTGTCGGCGCCGTTCCAGAACGCGTGGGGCGGTTCCTAGCCGCCTTTCGCCGTCGGGACTCGCAGCGATTAGGTTTGCGAACGATCGTGGAAGGAGCCCGGTGTGACCAAGCCGTTCCGATTCGGGCTCCAGGCGTTCTCCGCCGACTCGGCCGCCGAGTGGAAGGACCTCGCCCGGGCGGCCGAAGATCTCGGCTACAGCTCGTTCCTGTTGGCCGACCACTACTTCGGGCCGGGCCCGGCGATGGCCGCCGCTCGCCACCCGCCGCAGAACCTCGCTGCGATCCCGGCGATGATGATGGCGGCGGCGGTCACCGATCGCCTGCTGATCGGAGCCCGGGTGCTGTGCGTCGATTACCACCAGCCGGTCGTCCTGGCGAAGTCGTTGGCGACGATCGATCTGCTGTCCGACGGTCGACTCGAAGCGGGCTTCGGCGCTGGCTGGATCGCGAGCGAGTACGAAGCGATGGGCATCGGCCTCGATCCTCCCGGCGTACGGATCGACCGCCTGATCGAGTACGTGCACCTCGCTCGAGCGTTCTTCGCCGGCGAGGATCTGGCGATGAGGGGCACCCACGTCACCGCCAGCGACATGACCGCCGTGCCAGCGGCAGTGCAGGACGGGGGGCCGAAGATCATGATCGGAGGCGGATCGCGTCGGATCTTGCGGACTGCAGCCGAGCTGGCCGACATCGTCTCGATCAACTTCGACAACTCTGCGGGCAAGATCGGCGCCCACGGCATCGCCTCGGGCACAGCCGCCGGAACCGCGGCCAAGATCGACTGGATCAAGGAAGGAGCGGGTGACCGGTTCGCCGAGCTCGAGATCGAGATCGGCGCCTACTTCACCCAGGTGACCGACCGCACGGCGGCGAGCCTGGAGACGATGGCCGAGGGGTTCGGGATGGAGCCCGACGAGCTCGCCCGGTATCCCCATGCACTGATCGGATCGGTCGACGAGATCTGCGAGACCCTCCAACGCCGGCGGGACGAGCACGGGATCAGCTATGTGACCGTGAACGGCGCCACGATGAACGACTTCGCCCCGGTCGTGGCGCGACTGACCGGCACCTGATGAGGAGATAGCATGAGCGGCCAACCAGACGACGTGAAGCTCGACGACTTCGGGTTGTTCGATCCCGAGGTGCAGCAGTGTCCCCACGCTTACTACGCCAAGATGCAGCGGGAGGCTCCGGTCTTCGAGGCCGCCGCCCCCGGCTCGCCGCTTCTGCTCGTGACCAGGCACGCAGACGTGCTCGGCGTCGTCCTCGACACCGACACCTTCTCGTCGCGCTTCGACACCGGCGGGCTGCTGCCCGAAGGTGAGCTCACTCGGCGAATCCGCCAGCTCTACGACGAGGAAGGCGGCTACGAGCGGGTCGGGACGATGCTCACCGTCGATCCGCCGGAGCACACCCGCTACCGGCGGCTGGTGAGCAAGGCATTCACGCCGAGAGTCATCAGCAACCTGGAGCCGGTCGTCCGCCGGGTGGCAGCAGACCTGATCGACGGCATGCTCTCGGTGGCGGGCGACGGCAGGACGGTGGAGTTCGTCGAAGCGTTCGCCGTGCCGCTGCCGGTGACCGTCATCGCCAAGGCCCTCAACGTTCCCGACGACCGGCTC
>JAOTYQ010000439.1 GCA_029861725.1 Acidimicrobiia bacterium
TGGCGGAGGAACCCCTCACAGGTGAGGGAGCTGGTTGGGATGCCGGCTTCTTCGGCTGCGTTCGAGGCCCGCAACACGGCGGGCGTGCAGCTACCTCAACACGCCATGCCCGACACGACCGCATCGACGCCCAGCTGGCGGAGGCGGCGTCCGAGCCCGGCGACGATCTCACCCTCCCGCGCTCCGTGGGTGGAGCCGAACTCGGGGTAGTCGATGATGGTCACGTCGTCGTAGCGAGCCTGCAGCTCCTCGGCGATGACGGGGAAGATCTCGTCGCCTCGGAACAGGTAGTCCCACAGGAACGCCACGGTTGCACCGTCGAGCGTTGCCGGCCGCACGGCCAGGGCCTGGGGGTCGATGGCCTGCCGGGATCGGGGCCACACGACCTTGAAGTCGCCGTTCGTGTACTCGCCTGCCGGGTGGTCGTCGCCTGCCGGGTTGTTCCTCACATCGATCCTCCGGTCCGAGGCGCCCTTGCCACCGGCTACCGTCTGGCGCGCTCACTCCTCGAGCAACGTTAGGCCACCGCCGCTCGTCGACACCAAGGCGATGGCGAGGGCCAGCGCCGTCGTCGTGGCGGCGAGGGCCACCGCCGGCCCGAAGCCGTGGTTGTCGACCACGAACCCGGAGACGGCCGGGCCGAGGAGCGCCCCGACGCCCAGGCCGGTGTAGAACGCGCCGACGATCCCGCCGAGGCTACCGGTGCCGAACCAGGCGGCAAGGACCACCGGCGTAGCCGTGACCCAGGCCGCCCACCCGATCCCGTGGCTGATGGCGCTGGCGGTCAGCATCGAATAGGAACGTCCGGCGACGAGCCACAACAGGAGCGAGAGAAGCATCAGGGCGTAGCCGGCTCGGTAGAGCAGGAACGGCCCGAACCGGTCGCCGGTCAGGCCGAAGGCCAATCGGGCGACAAGGCTAGCCGCGCCCATGATCCCGACGAGGGCGGCCGCTGCCGTGGCGCCGACGCCGTTGTCGATCGCGTAGTCGTTGTAGAACGCGAACGGCGCGTAGAAGCCGGGGCCGATGACGATGGCCGATGCGTACAGGCCCTGCAACCGGCGGGATCGCAGCAACAGCAGGATCGATGGCGACGACGACGTGACAGCCCGGGGCGGGTCGGTGGCCACCGCCGCCGCCACGCCGAGCACGGCGAGCGCGATCAGTGCGAAGGCGGTGAACGTGGAGCGCCACCCGACCTCATCGACCAGGAGGCGCCCGGCGATCGGGGCGACCAGAGTGCCGCCGCTGACTCCGACGAGCAGCAGCGCAGTGGCGAGCGTCCGGTGGTGGGTGAACCAGCGACCGACCGTTCCGATAAGCGGGGCGTAGCAGCAGCCGACCCCGACGCCGACGAGCGGGATGTAGGCGAGGTACGCCTGCCAGAGCTCGTTGGCCTGGGCGGTGAGAGCGAGGCCGGCCGCCAGCGAGAGGGCCCCGACGGTGACGACCGGGCGTATCCCGTAGCGGTCGCTGAACCAGCCTGCGACGGCGCCGGTCAGGTAGTAGAAGAGCACCGCTCCCGACAGCAGCGGGGCGATCTGACCGGTCGTGGTCCCGAACGAATCGGCCAGCGGGGTGAGGAACACCCCGAACGAGAACAGCACGCCGAACGTGACGAAGTTGGCAGCGGAGGCGGCACCGGCGATCAGCCACGGCCGGGCCGGCCCGACGTCGGACTGTCCTGTGGCCGCGGTTGCCGTCAACCGCTCACCGCATCGTTGCCGACGGGCAGCGCCACCGGCCCCCGGGACACGACCGCGTCCCGCCAGTCGATCTCGTCCTCGGCCAGCCGGAGGTTGGGGAGACCGTCATCAGCCGGCGGCAAAGCCGTCGATGGCGGCGTTGAACGTCGGGCTCGGCCTC
Source organism: Acidimicrobiia bacterium (assembly GCA_029861725.1). GTDB lineage: Bacteria > Actinomycetota > Acidimicrobiia > Acidimicrobiales > SZUA-35 > CADEDH01. The sequence continues at coordinate 1,867 of JAOTYQ010000439.1, forward strand.
ATGGCAGCCGCTGCCTTGGCCGGATCGGGGACGTAGTAGCCGTCGATGTCAGCCGGCGGTCCCTGCACGCTGTTCAGCTCCTCGACGATCGTGGCCTCGCCGGCGGTGAGGGTTCCGGCGAGGGGAGCGAAGCGGGCCTGGAGCTCCGGGTCCTTGTCCTGCTCGGCCAGCGCCTGAGCCCAATACATGGCGAGGTAGAAGTGGCTGCCCCGGTTGTCGAGCTCGTGCACCTTGCGGGAGGGCGACTTGCCGTTCTCGAGCAGCTCGGCGGTCGCCCGGTCGAGGGCGTCGGCCAGCACCTGGGCCCGGGCGTCACCGGTAGAGCTCGCCAGGTGCTCGAAGGAAACGGCGAGGGCGAGGAACTCGCCGAGGCTGTCCCAGCGGAGGTGGTTCTCGGCGTTGAACTGCTGCACGTGCTTGGGGGCCGAGCCGCCCGCCCCGGTCTCGAACAGGCCGCCCCCGGCCATCAGCGGAACGATCGACAGCATCTTGGCGCTGGTCCCCAACTCCAGGATGGGGAACAGGTCGGTGAGGTAGTCCCGCAGCACGTTGCCGGTCACCGAGATCGTGTCCTGCCCGTTGCGGATGCGGTCCAGGCTGAAGCGGGTGGCGGCGGCGACGTCCATGATCTCGACCTGGAGCCCGGTGGTGTCGTGCTCGAGGAGGTAGGCGTTGACCTTGTCGATCAGCTGGGCGTCGTGGGCCCTTGTCGCATCGAGCCAGAACACCGCCGGCGCCCCCATGGCCCGGGCCCGGGTGACCGCCAGCTTGACCCAATCCCGGATTGCGGGGTCCTTGACCTGGCACATCCGCCAGATGTCCCCGGTCTCGACCTCGTGTTCGAAGAGGGGCTCCTCGCCGGGGCCGATCACCCGGATCATGCCGTCGGCAGGCACCTCGAAGGTCTTGTCGTGGGAGCCGTACTCCTCGGCCTTCTGAGCCATGAGGCCGACATTGGGGACGGTTCCCATCGTCGTCGGATCGAACGCACCATGCTCCCGACAGAAGTCGATCGTCACCTGGTACAGGTCGGCGTAGCTACCGTCGGGAATGACGGCGAGCGTGTCCTGCTGCTCCCCGTCGGCGTTCCACATCTGACCGGACGTGCGGATCATCGCCGGCATCGAAGCGTCGATGATGATGTCGCTTGGCACGTGGAGGTTGGTGATGCCCCGGTCGGAGTCGACCATCGCCAGGGCCGGCCCGTGCTCGTACGCGGCCGCGATGCCCGCTTCGACACCAGCCCGTTCCGCCTCTGGCAGCTCGTCGAGGGCCTTGAGGAGGTTGCCGAGGCCGTTGTTGACATTCACTCCGATCTCCTCGAACCGGTCGCCGTACTCGGCGAAGAGGTCGGCGAAGAAGACCCGGACGGCGTGGCCGAAGATGATCGGGTCCGAGACCTTCATCATCGTGGCCTTGAGGTGAAGGGAGAACAGCACCCCAGCCGCCTCGGCCTCGGCCACCTGGGCATGGAGGAAATCGATGAGCGCCCTCCGGCTCATGAACGTCGCGTCAGCCAGCTCGCCGGAGTCGACGACGACGTCGTCCTTCAGCACGGTGACCGCGCCGTCGGCCGCGACATGCTCGATGCGGGCGAGGCCGGCCGTCTCGATCGTCAGCGACTGCTCGTTTGAGCGAAAGTCGCCTCGCTCCATGTGAGCGACGTTCGTCTTCGACTCGGCCGTCCACTCGCCCATCGGGTGGGGATTGTTCCGGGCGTACTGCTTGACCGAGGCCGGAGCCCGTCGGTCGGAGTTGCCCTCGCGCAGCACGGGGTTGACGGCGCTGCCCTTGACCTTGTCGTATCGGGCCTGGATCTCCCGCTCCTCGGGAGTCGCCGGTTCATCGGGGTAGTCGGGAACGGCATACCCCTTCGACTGGAGCTCGGCGATGGCCGCTCGGAGCTGGGGGAGCGAGGCGCTGATGTTCGGCAACTTGATGATGTTCGCCTCGGGAGTCTTCGCCAGCTCGCCGAGCTCGGCCAGGGCGTCTGGCACCTGTTGCTCAGGGAGGAGGTGGCCGTTGAACGCGGCCAGGACCCGCCCCGCCAGCGAGATGTCGCGCGTCTCGACCGCGACGCCACACGCGCTGGCGAACGCCTGGATCACCGGCAGGAACGAGTACGTGGCGAGTGCAGGGGCCTCGTCGGTGTGGGTGTAGAGGATCTTCGCGGTCGTGTCTGCCATGGAGCTCTTCCGTCGTGGTCAAGAGGGGTGTGGCAACGGCACCGGATCCGGTTCGAAGCGGGGACCTGCTCCGTCGTCGCGAGCCAGGTTATCGACAGCACTGCGACCGGGCGATCGGCGGGCCGTCCGGCACGGCTCGCACCGCCGAGGAGACTCACGACCGCAGCTGAGCCGATCGACCCACGACCATCGCATCGATTCGGGCCATCGGGCTCATGGCCAGCTCCGGTCGGCTAAAGCGTGCGGAACGGCCGACCGTTGCCAACCACAGACATGTCCGGGAACCGATTCGTCCGCTCGCCCCTGCTGGTGCTGGCCGCCGGTGTGGGAGCAACCGCGGTCGCGGTCGCGCTGATCGTTTCGGGGGGCGGCTTCACGCTCGACGAGGTGACGAGGGCATCGACGGTGGGGCTGTTGTGTGCGGCGGTCACGGCGTTCGCATCGGCGTGGCAGCGCCACCATCTCGACCGCGAGCGGAGATCGTTGACGCAGGCCGAGCACGACGCGAAGCACGACGCGCTCACCGGCCTCGCCAACCGAGGCGAGCTCTACCGGGAGCTCGAAGTGTCCCTCCGCCAAGCAGGTGTCGAGAACACCATCTTCGGGGTGCTGTTCCTCGACCTCGATCGCTTCAAGCTCATCAACGACTCGATGGGCCACGACGTCGGCGACGAACTGCTGCGAATCGTCGCCGAACGTCTGAAGGCGGCAACGCGATCGAGCGACGTCGTTGCCAGGCTCGGAGGCGACGAGTTCGTCCTGATCTGCCGCGGGCTCCTCTCGAACGACTCGGTGCTGGCCGTCGTGCGCCAGGTGCTCCGCAGCTTCACCGAGCCGGTCAAGCTCGACGGCCACCAGCAGATCATCTCGACCAGCGTCGGCGTCGCCATCTCGACCGTCGACGAAACGAGAACACCCGATGAGCTGGTCCGGGACGCCGATGCCGCCATGTACAAGGCGAAGCGCGAGGGCTCGGGCTTTGCCGTCTTCGACGAGGCCGAGCGCTCGCTGCTCAGCAACCGACTCGCAGTCGAGCGGGATCTTGGCCAGGCCTTCGACCGCGAGCAGCTGGTGGTCTACTACCAGCCCATCATCGACGTCGAGCAGCAGCAACTGTACGGGTTCGAGGCGCTCATTCGCTGGGACCATCCCGAGCGCGGCCTGGTGTCGCCGGCCTACTTCCTCCCGGTGGCGGAGAGCGCCCGACTGATGGCCCGGCTCGGCGAGCTGGTCCTTCGCGAGGCCTGCGCT
>JAOTYQ010000440.1 GCA_029861725.1 Acidimicrobiia bacterium
GTCGTGAAGAACGGCTCGAAGACTTGCGACACAGCGCCCGCGTCGATGCCATCGCCGGTGTCGCTGACCTCGAGGACGATCGAGTCGTCGTCTCCAATGCTCGTGGCGATCCGTAGGGCCCCGCCCTCGGGCATGGCGTCGAGGGCGTTGGTTGCCAGGTTCAACAGGACGTTTTCGAACCGGCTGTCGTCGATCGTCACCGCGCAATCGTCAGCGTCGAGGGCGAACTCGAGCTCGATCGTCTCTCCCAACAGCTGGCTGAGGGCAGGCCCGAGGCCTCGCAGGAACGAATCGACGTTCGTCGGCGTCGGATTGTCGGGCGTGGGTCGGCTGAGGATCATGAGTCGTTCAACCAGCGACGACGTGCGATCCACAGCGCGGGTGATCGCCTCGAGCCGGCGATCGGTCTCTACCTGATCACTGCGATGGCGTTGCAGGGCTTGGGCGTGACCGCGGATTACATGCAGGACATTGTTGAAGTCGTGGGCGATCCCGCCTGCAAGTCGCCCTATGGACTGCATCGTCTCGGCGTGCACCAGTTGCTGTTCCAGCCCTTTGAGACTGGTGATGTCGCGCTCCACCGCCATCACCTCATCGTTCCCCAGAGGTGCGATCCGGGCTTCGTAGTGCCTCGTTTGGTCCCCCTCGACCAGGCTGTACTCGATGGAGCTGACTTCTGATGTGGTGATGGTCGATGTGATCGCGTCAAGCATGCGTCTTGTCAGAGACGGGGAGTAATAGTCGGCGATGTTGGTACCGGCCATCTCATCAGGTGGCACGATGAGCAGGCTCGGATCTAGCGCCCAAACACGCACGTAAGTCCCGTCGGACGTGATCCGAAAGTGCAGGTCGGTGAAGGCTGAAAGACTGCTTTCGTTTTCTGCGTAGGCAAGATCGAACCCGATCGTCGCATCGGTGGACGGGACTTGGTCGTTGTTGTCACTGTCGCTCATGTCCCTCCCGGTCACCGGCTCGAGCAATGAGCCTGGTATCGGTTCCCATGTTGACTCACGGATCACGTCGGGCGATAGTCCCCATCCAATCCCGTTGATGGGCTACGAGGCGATCAGGTGACCCACAGCCGTCAGGTGCCCGCTTCCGGCCCCGGGATGCCGGTCGGGCGACGAGACAAGGGAGCGGGATGGTGACCTCACGTCTCCCCGACACATCGGCCCAGCAGTCTCGTCGCTTCGGCTGGGAGCCGTTCTGGGGAGCCAACACAGGCGCATAGCCACGGGGGTCAGCGCGCGGCATATGAGCGGAGCGTCTGCGGGAGTAGCTGTTCAGACCCCACCGACGGATGTCCACGTACACGGACCGACAGTGTTGGACCGCCTGCTGCACCGCTCGGTGGTATTCAACATCACCGGCGACAGCTACCGGCTCCGAGCCCAACAAGTCGGCAACCGCATCCTCACCCAACAAGGAGGTGACACCTGGACTCACACCCATCCCCAGGGTGGGGAATCTCGGTGAGCACAATTGTGGAGTTCAGCGAGCGGCGGCACCGACGGCGATCCTTGCTCCTAGCATCGATGGCTATGTCCGATTCCAATCAAGAGGGAGTGGCGCACCGGTTGGCCACGCATCGGCCGTCCGTCCGTCCCGGCTTCGAGTGGGAACGTTATGCCGGCGTGTTGTTCGACCTCGACGGCGTGATCACTCCCACGGCCACGATCCATGAGAGCGCATGGCGTGAGCTGTTCCGCTCCTACGAATACACCGAGGCCGACTACCTGAAGTACATCGATGGCAAGCCCCGATACGACGGGGTGCGTTCGTTTCTGGCCAGTCGGGGGATCGAGCTGCCCTACGGCTCGCCGTCGGATTCCCCGGGGACTGCCACGGTGTGTGGGCTCGGGAACCGCAAGAACGAGCTCTTCAACGCGATACTCGAACGGGACGGCATAGAGCCTTACCCGAGCTCTATGGCCACGCTGGAGTTCCTGGCGGCGCACAGCATCCCGGCCGCGATCGTGTCGTCGTCGAAGAACGCTGTCTCAGTGCTGGCGGCGGCTGGACTCGGAGCCCGCTTCGATGTCGTGGTCGACGGGGGGGTGGCTGAGTCGGGGGGACTGGCGGGCAAACCCGCTCCCGATGCCTATCTGCTCGGAGCCCGCCGTCTCGGTGTCGCCCCGGAGCGCACGGTTGTAGTGGAGGACGCGGTGGCTGGGGTGGCCGCTGGGGCAGCCGGCCACTTCGCAGTCACGATCGGCGTCGACCGAGGGGCGGGGGTCGAGGCTCTCCTGGCTGCGGGCGCCACGTTCGTTGTGAGCGATCTGGCCGAGCTGCTGCCCGACCAGGGCAACGAGGCGACAGCCTGACTCCCCATGGCCAGCAACCGTCTCCCGCCTCCAAGCGGTCTGCCCCCGCACCGCTTTCCGGTCGATCCGTGGAGCCTGATCGAGGCCGAGTACGACGTGACGGACCTCGGTCGAACTGAGACGCTGTTCGCTCTTGGTAACGGCTACTTGGGGTTGCGGGCCAACCCCGAAGAAGGACGCGACGCCCACTCGCACGGTTCCTACATCAACGGATTTCATGAGACGTGGCGGATCAGTCATGCCGAGACGGCTTTCGGCTTTGCTGAGGTTGGCCAGACGATCGTCAACGTGCCCGATGCCAAGGTGATGAAGCTCTACGTCGACGACGAGCCACTCCTCCTCGACGTCGCCGATCTCGACCACTACGAACGCACGCTCGACTTCCGCACGGGGGTTCTTGCTCGTGACTTGATCTGGCGTACGGCAGCCGGCAAGCGGGTACGGGTTCGGTCGACCCGGATGGTGTCGATGGCCGAGCGACACGTGGCGGCGATGACGGTCGAGCTAGCCGTACTCGATGCCAGCGCCCCGATCGTGATCTCATCGCAGATCCTCAACCGCCAGGACGGCGAGGACGAGTATCACGTGCCCGAAGCGGCGCTCGGCGAGGGAGGCGACCCCCGCGGGGCCAGCAGCTTCGACCGTCGCGTGCTCGAACCCACCTCGCAGCGCATCTCCGGCGACCGTCTGATGCTGGGACACACCTGCTCCAACAGCCGGATGACGATCGTGTGCGGCGTCGAGCACCTCGCGGAGACCACGGCCAACTACACGGTGACTACCCAGATCAACGACGATCAAGCCAAGTGGGTGCTCAACGGCCTGGCAGAGCCAGGCGTTCCCATTCGTGTCACGAAGTATGTCACCTACCACACCTCAACCGGCGTTCCGTGTGCCGAGCTGCTCGATCGGGCCGACCGCACGCTCGACCGAGCGAGCAGCGCCGGGATTGAGGGCCTGACGGCCCGCAGCAGCGAAGCGCTCGCCGACTTCTGGGAGGCCAGCGACATAGAGATCGACGGTGACGAGGCCGCCCAACAGGCGCTGCGGTGGAATCTGTTCCAGCTCGCTCAGGCCTCGCTAGCCACCCAGGAACAGGGCATCGCGGCCAAGGGGGTCACGGGAGGCGGCTACGACGGCCACTACTTCTGGGACTCCGAGATCTATGTTCTGCCGTTCCTGGCCTACACCAACCCCAAAGCTGCCCGGAAGCTCGTCCGGTTCCGCTGGCGCATGCTCGATGCCGCTCGTCGCCGGGCCGAGAAGCTGGCCGAGAAGGGCGCCCTGTTCCCGTGGCGGACAATCAACGGTGAGGAGGCCTCGGCCTACTACGCCGCTGGCACCGCCCAGTACCACATCAACGCAGCGGTGACCTTCGCTTTGGCCCGCTATCTCGATGCGTCGGGTGACGTCGACTTCATGGCCGACGAGGGCGCCGAGCTACTCGTGGAGACGGCCCGTATGTGGACCGACCTCGGCTTCTACGCCCGAAACGGGGCGGAGACGTTCCACATTCATCGGGTAACTGGCCCCGATGAATACACCACCGTCGTCAACGACAACTGCTACACGAACATCATGGCGAGGTTCAACCTCCGCTACGCGGCCCGCACAGTCCGATTCCTGGCCGAGTGGAATCCGGAGGCCTTCGCCACGATCCAACGCCGGACGGGGCTCGATCTCGACGAGCTCGACGCATGGGACGCTGCAGCAGACGCGATGTTCATCCCCTTCGACCAGGAGCGAGAAATCCACCCCCAGGACACTGCGTTCCTCGACTTGGAGCCCTGGGACTGGGAGGGGACCTCATCCGAGCAGTATCCCCTCCTGCTGCACTTCCACCCCCTCGTCATCTACCGGCATCAAGTGCTGAAGCAGGCCGATGTGGTTCTGGCCATGTATCTCCGGCGGGAGCACTTCAGCGACGAACAGAAGCGCCGCAACTTCGAGTTCTACGATCCGATCACTACGGGCGACTCCTCGCTGTCGGCCTGCGTGCAGGCGATCGTGGCCGCCGACGTCGGGCTCGATGACCTTGCGCTCGACTACTTCAAACGCGCTCTGTATCTCGACCTCTGCGACCTCCAGGGCAACAGCGCCGATGGCGTCCACGTGGCGTCCTGCGGCGGGGTATGGGCCGGGATCGTCCACGGCTTCGCTGGCATGGTCGAGCACGGCGACGCCATCTCGTTCTCTCCCCGCCTACCGTCGCACTGGACAGCCGCTCGCTTTTCGATCCAACGCCACAGCTCGATCCTGGACGTGACGCTGGACCGCAACGGCTGCGAGTTACGCGTCACGCGCGGCTTGGGGGTGCCCGTCCGGCAGGGAAACGACACCGTGGTCGTCACCCCCGGCTCCCCCCACTGGATCCCGGCCAAGGCCTGAGCCACCCTGCCACATCCCCGCTTGACCGATAGCCGTATCGGCAGGTTGAAACGGGCATCCGCTCGGTGACGCCAGCCTCTGACTTCGCCTGGCGTCACCACTCGGGAATGCCCATCAGCCGCGCTGCGCAACCGGCCGTCCTGCTCGCGCCCGAGCGGCTCGCAGCCGTCGGCCAGAAGGCCGAAGCCCGCCGCCGGAGTTACCGAACTGCTTGACGCAGTCCGACTCCCCGCGGTGATCCTCGAACGGCGACCGACGGCACTGTCGGGCGGCCAGGCCCAGCGGGTGTCCATCGCCCGGGCCCGTGCCTCCAACCCCAGCCTCATCGTTCTCGATGAGGCCGCGAGCGCCCTCGACCTCGCAACCCAGGCCCAGGTCGTCAACCTGCCGGCTGACCTGCGCGACGAGACCGGTCTGTTGTACCTCTTCATCGCCAACGACCTGGCAGTGGTCCGCCAGCCGCGCGACAGAATCGACGTGATGTCGAGCGGCGAGTTGGTCGAGGAGGGTTCCGCCCACGACATCTGCCACGCCCCCCAGCACTCGTCCACCCAACGGCGGCTTACACGAGGCGCACCCGTCCCCGGC
>JAOTYQ010000441.1 GCA_029861725.1 Acidimicrobiia bacterium
CTCCTCCCGGAAGCTGGCCTGGCTGGAGCGGCTCGCCGAGCTGGCCGAGACCGAGGCCGACGCCGACGTGCCCGAACGGCTCCACCGTGGAATCCGCTTCGAAGGAGTCTCGTTCACCTATCCCGGTACCGAGGTGACGGTCCTCGACGACATCGACCTCGAGCTCCCAGCCGGCGCCGTCGTGGCCGTCGTCGGAGAGAACGGTGCCGGCAAGACGACGCTCGTCAAGCTCCTCGCTCGGCTGTATCGGCCGACCGCCGGCCGCATCACCGCTGACGGCGTCGATCTCGCCCGGATGCCGGCCGCCGACTGGCGAGCCCGTCTCGCCGGGGCGTTCCAGGACTTCTTCCGCTTCGAGTTCCAGGCCCAGACGTCGGTCGGGCTGGGCGACGAGCCCCGCGTCGCCGATCGCGCTGCGGTCAGCGGGGCCGTGGACCGAGCCGGGGCCGACGACGTGATCGACCGTCTCGCTCGGGGCCTCGACACCCAGCTCGGACCCACCTGGGACGAGGGGGTGGAGGTGTCACACGGGCAGTGGCAGAAGCTCGCTCTGGCTCGCGGCTTCATGCGCGATGACCCGCTCCTGCTGATCCTCGACGAGCCGACGTCGGCTCTCGACGCCGAGACCGAACACGCTCTCTTCGAGCGCTACGCCCACTCGGCTCGGACTGCGACCGGAGACGGGAAGATCACGATCCTCGTGTCGCACCGGTTCTCGACGGTACGGATGGCCGACCTGATCGTCGTGCTCGACGGGGCACGCCTGGTCGAGGTTGGCTCCCATGACGAGCTCGTGGCGGCCGGCGGCACCTACGCCGAACTGTATGCGATCCAGGCCGCTGCCTACCGGTAGCCCGACCTCTCGAGGACGGAACGCTCACGCCAACGGCGCCTCGTCGTGGGGAAGGGAGCCTCGGGCTGCTCGCAGGTAGGCGTAGGGGGTCCGGTAGCGGAGGTTCGAGACCCGGGACGTGTAGACGTCGGCATACCGCTCGACCTGGCGAGCGAACAGGCTCTTGTCGTTGCCGGCTCGCATCAGCGGCCCCCAGAGAGGGTTGCCGAGCTCGGTGGCCGCCCTGGCCAGCGGGGCGATCCGGTCGTCGAGCTCGAACAGGCGGGCCGTGGTCGCTGACAGCTCGTCGGCCGCACGTGGATCGATGCCACGGCCGCCCGGGTGCCGGCGGAGCCTGAGCACGGCCTGGTGGTGCTCGGCCGAGACCTTTTCGCCCATCAGGGCCTCCAGCTCCCGTTGCTTGTGCGCGAACGCCATCGCATCGCCGATCTCGGCTTCGAGCTCCCGGGCGATGAGGGCGGTTCGCCACCGCAGGACGTCCTTGGTGACGTGCACGTCGCCGAAGAGGTGGTCGCCGACGTAGAGCGGGTTGCCGCCGCCCACGTCGAGGCTCTGCTCGACCAGACGGGCATTCCCGCCGAAGTACACGTGCCCCGGCTCCAGCGCGCCGTAGTGGGGCCGGAGCAGCGACTCGGCTTCGTCGACCACGAGGTAGATCGGATCGGTCTTGGAGAAGAAGGCGGGCTTGTTGGCCGACACGATCACGATGTCGAACAGGTCACGCCACGTCGTACCCGGCGGGCAGAACCGGTCGAGGGCATACGCCATGATCTGGCGGGTGTAGGCCCAGTCGGAGTTCGTGATCAGCAGCAGCTGCTTCCCCGCCGAGCGCTGGTCGAGCAGGGTTGGCACGATGTCGGGGTCGAGATCGACGAACCGATCGGGGTCGGCGACGATGCCGGCCTTGAGGGTGCTGGTCAGATGGGTCTCGCTGAGGGCATCGTTCACTGCCCAGTACAGATCGGCGTAGCTGCTGATCTCGGGGAGGGGCTCGCGGTCGTGGATCTCGACCAGCTGGGTGAACAGCGACGCCCGTGACAGCTCGAACAACGTGTTCATGAACTGGAAGCGGGGGTCCGACAGCTCGACGACCGTCTCCCGGTAGAGCTCCCGCTGGCGATGGAACGACATGATCGAGCTGCCGTGCTGGGCTCGGACCACGTACCCGAATCGGGTGGCCTTCACGACGGTCCCCAGCTGGAGGTCGAACACAAGGCCGAGGGTGAACTGATCGGGATCGAACCGAAGATCGCCGACCGGCCACGCCCGGGCGGCCAGAAGGTCGCGGGCGGTCCGGAACGCCGCCCCCTCCCACTCGTCGACCCGGTAGTGGATCAGCGTGTAGTCCATGTCGTAACCGACCGCGGGCACGGCCCGCAGATTGAGGGTCCGGTTGACGAACACCCCCCGTTCGGGGGGCCACGAGTGGGCGGGGGTGGACACATCGACACTCACTCGGGCCACGGTAACGTTCCTGCCATGGAGCGCTCATGAAACGGTCGGAGAAGGCCGAGAGGATCGGCGAGATCCTCGACGAGCTGTACCCGAAGCCTCCGATCCCGCTCGAGCATCGCGATCCCTACACGCTGCTCGTGTCGGTGGCTCTGTCGGCCCAGACCACCGACAAGAAGGTCAACGAGGTCACCCCGCTCCTGTTCGCCCGGGCCGACAGCCCCGAGAAGATGGCGGCCCTGCACCCCGACGACATCCTCGAGATCATCCGCGAGATCGGACTGGCGCCGACCAAGGCGAGGAACCTGTCGGCCATGGCTCACCAGATCGTCGACGATGGCGGCGAGGTTCGACCCGACTGGGAGTTCCTCGAGGGGCTGGCCGGCGTCGGGCACAAGACGGCGAGCGTCGTCATGGCCCAGGCGTTCGGCGTGCCGGCGTTCCCGGTCGACACCCACATCCACCGGCTGGCCGCCCGGTGGGGCCTCTCGAACGGGTCGAGCGTGGAGCGGACCGAGAAGGACCTGAAGGCGGTGTTCCCGATCGACACCTGGAACCGCCGTCACCTCCAGATCATCTACTTCGGCCGGGAGCACTGTCCGGCCCGCAACCACGATCTGGCCCAGTGCCCGATCTGCGGGTGGGCCGCCACCAAGAAGCGGATCGCCCAGGAAGCCCGCCGCTGACGCGCTCGGCTGCCCGGTTGGGCAGAGGTCTCCGGATCTGCCAAGTTGGGGGCCGGAAGCCACGATGCCCTGGGCCACCAGTGCGGGACGGAAGGGACAGCGATGCAGGACTTCAACGGCCGGGTGGCCGTCATCACCGGTGGGGCGAGCGGCATCGGGCTCGGCATGGCCCGGGCATTCGCCGGCGCCGGGATGAAGCTGGTGCTCGGCGACCTCGATACCGAGGCTCTCGATGCAGTCACCGAGGAGCTGACCACCGCCGGAGCGGAGGTGGTGGGCCGCCGGTGTGACGTGTCCCAGCCCAGCGAGATCGAAGCGCTGGCCGATCGGGCGATCGACACCTATGGGGGCGTCAACGTGCTCTGCAACAACGCCGGGATCGGGATCCCGACCGCTACCCACAAGATGAAGCTCGACGACTGGCGCTGGATCATCGATGTCGACCTGTGGGGGCCGATCTACGGCGTCCACACGTTTCTACCGCTGATCGAGGAGCAGGGCGAAGGACACATCAACGCCACCTCATCGATGGCCGGCCTGATCGCCGGCGGGATGATGGGCGCCTACAACGTGGCCAAGCACGGGGTGGTCGCACTGATGGCAACCCTGGAGCGCGACCTTCGGGGCCGCAAGAGCCCGATCACCGCATCGGTCCTGTGCCCCGGTCCGATCAACACGAACATCAGCCGTCACTCGGTGCAGTACCGACCCGGCCAAGCCAAGCCGAAAGCCGACGGGGAGACCTCGGGCAAGGTCGCGAGCAGCATCCAGGCCATCCTGGAGAGGGGCATGGACCCCGACGAAGTCGGGCGGCTGGTCCTCGAGGCCATCGGGTCGGGCCAGTTCTGGATCCTCACCCATCCCCGATGGACCAAGACGCTGCAGAAGCAGCTGGACGCCATGAACGACGACTGGTCGCTACCGAAGGCGTGAACCGCCCGTCGGTCCAGCGACACCAGAGGAGCCTGGAATGAAGATCGCCATCGTCGGCTGTGGAGCCATGGGCTCGGTGTATGCCGGCTTGCTGGCCGAGGGTGGGCACGAGGTCTGGGCCGTCGACCCCTGGACCGACCACGTCGACGCCATCAACGACCGCGGCCTCAGAGTCGAGGGAGCATCGGGTGACCGGACGGTCCGGCTGGCCGGAGCGTGCCAGCGACCGGCCGACATCGGCCAGGCGATGGATGTAGTCGTCCTGGCCACCAAGGTCGGCCAGGTGACCGAGGCGGCCGAATCGGTCGCACCGATCCTCGGGTCGCACACGCCGGTGATCTCGATCCAGAACGGGCTCGGCGGCCCGCAGCGGGCGGCGGCGGTGTTGGGTGACGACCGGGTGATCATCGGCGTGGTCGGCGGGTTCGGGGCGTCGATGACCGGACCGGGGCACGTCCACCACAACGGCATGGAGATGGTCCGCTTCGGCGAGTACGCCGGTCCGGGGGCGACGCCCCGGGCGGAGGAGCTCGCCGCGCTGTGGCGGACCGGGGGGTTCACGGTCGCCACCTACGACAACGTGCACCAGCTCGTGTGGGAGAAGCTGATCTGCAACGTCGCGTTCTCCGGGCCGTGCACCGTGAGCGAGCTCCGGGTCGGGGAGCTGCTGGCCGACCCCGACGCCTCGGCCATCTCCGCCACCTGCTCAACCGAGGCCTACCGAGTGGCCCGGGCGAAGGGCATCCCGCTCGACTTCACCGACCCGGTGGCCTACACCCGGGCCTTCGGCGGGAAGATCCCCGACGCCCGCCCATCGATGTTCCTCGACTTCCTCGCCGGCCGGAGATGCGAGATCGACGCCATAAACGGCGCGATCCCCATTGCGGCGGCCGAGGAGGGTCTAGAGGCTCCGGCCAACGTCGTGGTCGCCTCCCTGATCCGGACCAAGGAGCGCCAGCGCGACGGCACATGAGCAGCCGGCTACAGGAACACCGTGAGGTTCTTGGCCAGGAGAACGTTCTGGTCGAGCGTGACCTCCCGCCGTGCGAGCTGCCAGCTCTCCCCGGCCCTGCGTAGCGTGTCGGTGCGACGACCGACGAAGAAGTACTCCTCGTACTCCAGCCGGTTCTGGTAGACCACGAACCGGCAGCGAGCGGTGACCTCGGCGGGCTCTTCGATCGACGGCGAGGCGGCGACCACCTGGACATTGCTGACCAGATGAGTGGTGCGCGACGAGGGCTCCTCGGCCCAGTGGACCCCGGTGGCGAGCTGCTCGACCCGTTTGCTGAGGGTCCACTTGTCGTCCTCGAACCAGCTCATGTCGGTGCCCTCGCGGGTGAACTCA